>QHPW01000110.1:5144-8775 GCA_003219675.1 Verrucomicrobiota bacterium | reverse complement strand
CCCGTGTCCTTCAGCGTCACACCCGATCTTCGCGTTCTTCTTTTCACCGCTGGCGCGGCGCTCCTGACCGGCGTTCTCTTCGGCCTGGCACCCGCGCTTCGCAGCAGCCGGATAGATCTCGCCTCGTCGCTCAAAGGCACCGCGGGCACCGTCGCCGGAAACGCATCGCGTCGGCGATTGAATGAGGCGTTGGTGGTTACGCAGGTGGCGCTTTCGCTCGTATTGCTCGTTGGCTCGGGACTCTTCATCCGCACGCTGCGGAACCTCAAAGGCGTGGACATGGGCTTCAACCGCGAAAATGTTGTCCAGTTTGACATCGATTTTGTCCAGCGTATCGAACCCAAACAACGCACCGCGCTCTACAAGGAGCTGCTCTCGCGACTGGAAGCTTTGCCCGGCGTTCAAGCCGCGAGTCTTTACGGTTTCGGATTATTGAGTGGCAACGGTTGGAGCGATCGCGTTCTGACCGAAGGCTATGTGGCGACACCTGGCGAAGATTTAACCTGCAAGGGCATGTGGGTGGGGCCGAAATTTTTCGAGACGCTCGGCATCAAAATTCTTTCCGGCCGCGATTTTACCCTCCAGGACGATCGGGCAGCCGGTGTTACCAACGTGACCACGCCACAAGTCGCGGTCATCAACGAAGCGATGGCCCGACGTTACTTTGGGGACGCGATCCCGTTGGGCGGACGATTCTACTTTCCGGGCCGGCCGGAGCGGAAGTTCGAGATTGTCGGCGTGGTGAAGGACACCAAATACGACTCACTGCGACGGGAATCGCCGCCGACATTCTACGTGCCGTTCTTTCAGGACTCGGGCCAGGGAATGACGGTTGCGGTGAGGGGCGGGGGCAATTTACGTGGCACTGGAACGATGGCGAGCTTCCAAAACGTCGTGAGCGAAGTGTTCGCTGCAGCTCGCGTCCGCAACCTGAAAACGATGGACGACGTGGTCAACGCATCGGTGCATCAGGAACGAGTCGTCGCGCAACTCGGGGGCTTCTTCAGCATCTTCGCGCTCATGCTCGCGTGTCTCGGACTTTACGGTGTGCTGTCTTTTGCCGTTGTGCAACGCACACGCGAGCTTGGCGTGCGCGTCGCGCTGGGTGCGCAGAAGCGCAACATCCTCTCGCTCGTTGTTGGGCAGGGAGTGAAGCTCGCGTTGACCGGCACCGCCGTCGGAATCGCGGGTGCGCTCGTGGCAACGCGACTTGTATCGAGTCTTCTTTTCGGCGTCACTGCGGCTGATCCACTTACGTTCCTTGGGGTTTCGCTGCTGCTGTTGCTCGTCGCCGTCCTGGCGAGCTGGCTTCCGGCAGGACGCGCCACGAAGATTGATCCCATGGAGGCGCTGCGGTGCGAATGACGAATGACCAATGCCCAATGACGAAAGAATTCCTAACTCCTAATGGCGAAGGCAAAGCCTGCAAACTGGCCGGGATGATTTGGTCATTCGTGCTTCGACATTCTTTCGGCATTCGGTCTTCGGATTTGCACCCGAAGACCTCCCTTATCAAAATGGAGCGAGCGAAGGGATTCGAACCCTCGACATTCACCTTGGCAAGGTGACGCTCTACCAGACTGAGCTACGCTCGCTTCCTGTTTGCTGTAAGGCTGTTAGGATGAACACGAGAGATCGAAAAGTTTCCCCTTCTATACTTCCCTTCTATACTGTATGTTGTCGCGCATGACAACGGCGACCACACCCAGACGAGCGGGGCAGTTTCGCAAAGTCGGCGAAAACCTGTATCGGTATTCATCAAACGAAATTTATTATGCGGTCTTCCGAGTCAATGGCAAGCTGATTTGGAAAAGTCTCGAAACCGAAGACCGGGAACTTGCCAAACGCAAGCTCAAGGAAGAACTGGAAAAGCACGGTCGGGTCAACGGGGCTCTCCGGGGCATGACGTTGCAAGAACTTATCACGTCATACGAAAACCAACTCGCCCAATTCGACCAACGAACCCAGGACAACAAGAAATCCGTCCTGAAGAAGTTCCGAGCGACCTGGAACAAAAGCTTCGACATCCCGGTCAGGAGCATCACACCGGCGGACCTGCAGCTTTGGCTGAACAAGGAAGACGTTATGCGCAACAGCAAAATCAAGGCGCCAAAACCAAGGGGCAATTACGACGCATCACCAGCCCGTGTCTCGAAGTGGACTTACAATCAATACGTCCGTTTTCTAAAACATCTCTTCGGTATCGCACTGGATGCCCGCGCGATTCTGGATTCACCGGCAGCCGGTCTCAAGCCCAAGACCCCAGAGCAGCCGATTCGCCAGACGCCAAGCTGGGAGGCTTTTCAGGCCATCGTTGAGCACCTCCGGGGCTACGAACTCGCAACTGAGCGCAAGGGCAAGCGATTCGTGATGCACTTCGAGCATGACGATTCTGCAGACCTACTTGAGTTCATGGGCCTCGCCGGCGTTGGAACCGCGGAATGCGCGAATCTGAGGGGTGAGCACATCGACTTCGATGCGAAGCGGATCGCGCTCTATCGCTCCAAGACCGACACGGGCTATACGATTCCGATCTTTCCTCAGCTTTCGCCCCTCCTGGAAAAGCTGAAATCGAGCGGGGGCATTCAAGTTGGACAGCCTGTGTTTAGAGTGCAAGATCCCAAGAAGGCCCTCACGGCCGCATGCCGGCGTCTGAAGCTCCCTCATTTCTCATCCCGTTCACTCAGGAGATGCTTCATCACCCGGGCCATCGAGAAGGGCGTTGACTTCAAGACCCTCGCGTCTTGGCAGGGCCATCGCGATGGCGGGGTTTTGATTGCCAAGACATACAGCCATCTCAGGAACGAGCATTCGGAGAATATGGCGAAGAAGTTGACCTAACGCTGGCCACATCTCAGCGTTGGATTTCAAAATCTCGCCTTGGAGGCTTTCCGTGGACTATGAGGAGAGACTCGTAGAACAACTGAATGAGTCTCTCTTGCTCTTTGGCGGAGTGCCCGCTCGTCGCCACGAGGTATCGAACGATCTCCCAGATCGGGATCAATGGACAACGCAATCCACGAGAAGGACGCAGGAGCTTCCTGGCGATCAGACGGCGCACCGTCTTTTGGCACACACCACCAAGAACATGGGCTGTTTCTTCAATCGTGTATGCCAGGCGTGGCGGTAGCACCACTGTTTTGGTATCCAGGCTTCGAGTTGCCGCGACCGTTTCCGACTCCGCTCCGACAGGGCTGGAGTAATCTGACGATGTACGCAGGTGGGCCAAGGACATCTCTCCTCCTCTCCACTCGACGGATCACGCTGGTCCGCAGTCGGGTTGCCGCACAGCACGACTTCCTGCGCAGATGGATTCCGTCGAACAAGGTTCAGGACTTCTCGCCTTTCCTGACCGCGCCGCCGCCGGTGCCCAAGGAGTTGAATGTCCTGCTGAATCATTTCCTGTCCCGCGTGACCGTTCGCGAGCCCGAGAGCCCTATTATCGCTCACATCGTCTAGGTGACCGGTGACAAAGCCCAGGGAAGAACTCGAGAAACATGGCAAGATTGATGGCGGCATGCGAGGCATGACTCTGGGTGAGCTTCTGACATCCAAACATGGCAAAGAAATTGGTTGTTTAGCAAGCGGCTCATCTGAAAGCGATCCTCCAGCTCCTCCAGCAAGCTCGGCG
>QHPW01000110.1:2501-5111 GCA_003219675.1 Verrucomicrobiota bacterium | reverse complement strand
GGGACTATCACCTCTTGCATCAGAAAACACCTATGACTTGGCAGCTTAGTAGACAGATTTTTGAGGTGAGTTACAAAAAAGCGGTGCTTTTTTGGGACAAGTGCGGCGGCGTCGCAAACACTCTCTGCAACAAATTCATCGATTTCGAAGTTGAGGGGGGCACTCCTGAAGCCGTTAAATTAGTTGGTAACAAAAAGGCTGCCGTCCTTACGTTCGGTATTGACCGAATTAACATTAACTGCGACTTTGAGGCTGCGTCGACCACGTATTTTTTGGAAGTTTGCGCATTCGCTTTACCAATTCTCGTCAAGGCTATTGAACTCAAGAAGTTCACCAGAGTCGGGCATCGGATTTTCCACGATTTGCGCACTGATTCCAGTGAGAAGGCAAAGGCGCTCATTCATCAAATTGCTGCTGCGAGCAACCTTGGTGCAAACCTTTTTCAAGAGTCTTCTGATGATCGACTCAAAGGTAAGGCGCTTGAGGAACTACAGTTGAGGTTCACGGACCAGAAAGTTGGGTACATGTTTTCGTTACAGTCGACTGTTAAGAAATTTGAAATCAGTACGCCTGGAGCAGAAGCTGTAAACCAAAAACTTCCACCTCCCGAGTTTGCTGTTTCATTCGATGCTGATATTTACACGATCCAACCAATGCCAGTGGATGTCTTGCTAGTCGAAGAGCTAATTAAGAGCAATCTCAAGCTGATTGAAACAAGGGTATTGCCCTGCTTCAAAACAAATTAATATGGCGCATTCCAGCGAGCAGATCATTTCGGAAATAGAGGAGATTCTCGGACGCCCAACCGTGCGTTTGGTTGAAACTCTCCGAGAGGAGACAAGGCGCGCCATTAGCAACATAGACGCAACAAGCGCGGAAATTACTCTCTACGCGACTATCGCGCATCCATGTAATCGTTTTGCACGAACAGACTCAGCGAGAGAAACGAGCTAAAGAAAAATCTCGAACTGGTTGAAAGGTCGAGATGTAGGCGGTGTCCGGTAACCTGCCGAATGTCTCCTTCATTGAACCAACACGCGCTTCGCTCCGTGTCGCGACGCACCCCGACGCCCGTGCTGCTCCCTCTGCTCCGCGCGTGCTCGTTCCGGCTTGTGAACCAACGCACCCGCGTGGGCTTCCGTCGGGGCTTGGCTCGGTCGCTCCGCTACTTCCTCCGGCCCCCGCTCCCCTTCCTTCGGAATCGCTCCGTCTCCCGGCGCCAACTCCCGACCGAAGCGACACCACCAGCCAGGAGATTGGCGGCTAGGCCGAAGGATTCAATCGACGCATCCGCTCTAAAGGATGGGTCCAGCCGGCGTGGCCGCAGTCGCGTCTTCGGCGCGTGAAGTCAGTCGGGCGATAATTTGCCGGGGTCGCGAAGCTCGGTATGCGCATCGGCAGAACCGGAGCGTGCCTCGCGCCTCAATTGTATGGCTCGCTCACGCCGTCAATGTAGTGCGCCCTGTTGCCCTTCGCCTCCACATCTTGACTGCGTTCGCTTCGCCAAGGGAGGGCGCTTAGGAAGGCACGCTCGAAGTGTGCATGCCTGTTCCAAAACAGGAGTGATGAGCGCCTTGGCTTAACGTGTGAATATTGCCGTCTTGCTTTGGTCAATACTTTCGGACATTACTGAGTTGGACATGGCACGACCACGCCATCTAAGCCGCGCCCCCATTGTTGAAGCCGTAGTGGACGTTCGCGCGAAGACCCGGGCCGGATTCAAGCCCGACACTCTACTTGAGGTGCATGGTCAATTGCTCCCGGCTTATCAGCACAAGGAAGAGATGAACCATCTCGAGTTTGGATTCTTCCAAGCTGCCGGCAAGCCTCCCGAGCAACACGTGAAAGACCTCGGAAACCTAGGTTATCGCTTTATCACGTCCGACAGACTCCAGATCGTGCAGTTCCGCACCGACGGGTTTTCGTTCAGCCGACTTGCACCTTATACGCGATGGGAGGAGTTGTTCGAGGAGGCCTCCCGTTTATGGGCAATCTACGAGAAAGCGGCGCCTCTGGAGGAAGCCACGCGTCTCGCGGTCCGTTATATCAACCGTCTGCCGCTTCCGGCGAACAAAGTTCAGGACTTCTCGCCTTTCCTGACCGCGCCACCGCCTGTGCCCAAAGAGTTGAATGTCCTCCTGAGGCACTTCCTGACCCGCGTGACGGTCCGTGAACCCGCGAGTCCTATTGACGCTCACATCGTCCAGGCCATACAGCCGGCCCCCTCCGAAGAAGTCATTTCCGTGATTCTTGACATTGACGTATTTGAGACCGGAGCTTTTGCCCCGAGTGGGGAAGTGATTCTGCCGCGTTTTGCAGCCTTGCGTGAGGTCAAAAATCGGTTATTCTTTGCCAGCTTAACGGAACAAGCCGTGGCACTCTTTGAATGACCTCTTGCACCGAATTTCATCCTACGAGTTTCGCGGGTTTCAGCGCCAGCCGCGCGCAAGGCCCGGACGCGGCGGCTGTGCAATCCCTTTTTTTCGAGGTTCAGGACAATTTCCGCGCCAGCCAGTCGCTGGGTGAGCCCGCGCGCAAGACTATGGTCAACCTCGTGGACACGTTCCTTGATTGTTTCCGCACGGACTGGGATGGTTACGACGCCCTGGC
>QHPW01000110.1:1167-2299 GCA_003219675.1 Verrucomicrobiota bacterium | reverse complement strand
TCCATGGAACCGAGACGTTTATCGACGAGGTTCCTGACGGGATTATTCAGCACTTGCGGCGTCTCTATCGGATGCCTGCATGACGCCCGCGCACCCTGTCGTTCCGAGCGAGCCGTTGGCGCGCTTCATCCTCACCCGCTCGCACATCAATTGGGAAAACTCTGCTCGGCCGCGTTTGCGTCCTGAAGCATTCATGCCTCATCCGCGGATCGAGTTGTCAGTCTTCAGAATTGAGGGACTCGATCAAAATGGCGTTCGTGAGATCGGCGAGAACGTGGCAACTCAGCGCGGAAAGAGGCTGGTTGGCCGCGGGGACGTGACCGCAGGCAACATCCAATCAATCGGATTGCGCGTCGAACCCAAGGAACCCCCACCGCGGCACGCGGATGTTGGAGGCTGGCCGGCGTTGAGCGGGACGCCCAAGGAGGACAAGAGCCGTCAGAAACTCATCGCGCAACAGATTGTCGAGCGAGCCAGGCTGGTGCTGGCCTGACCACGCGGACTTAGCCCTCTAGTGCTGGTCATATCTCAGCATTGGATTTCAGAGTCTCTCTTAATGCCTGCCGCGGGTCGCAGACCCGCGGTCCGGAGCGCTCCTCTGTGAGGCGCAGCGGTCCATGGTCCCAGTGCGCGTCTAGACTTGGAGGTCGAGGCTCTCCATGAACTGTAAGGAGAGACTCATAGAACAACTGAATGAGTCTCTCTTGTTCTTTGGCGGGATGCCCGCTCGTCGTCGCGAGGTACCGAACGATCTCCCAGATCGGGATCAGAGGACAACGCAATCCACGAGAAGGACGCAGGAGTTTTCTCGCGATCAGACGTCGCACCGTTTTCGGGCATATGCCGCCGAGGACATGGGCTGTTTCTTGAACCGTGTATGCCAACCGCGGTAAGAAAACGTTCCTGCGACTATTCCTCTGTGGGCCGTGTTCATCGACAGGGCTGACATCGGCCCTCGTCGGGGACTCGGCCACGCCGTCGATGACGCATTCTGCTCTCATTTAACCTCCTCTGCGGATGTTGGTGAGATCACTTCTTGGTAATAATGGCCGACCGACAGGTGTTCGTGGAAGTAATGCTTGGCGCTTTTCAAACTGTACCGTCTTTTTGCTGTAATCACGAAAGAAAGTCT
>QHPW01000110.1:0-1124 GCA_003219675.1 Verrucomicrobiota bacterium | reverse complement strand
TTTGTTCGGGCCTTTGTGCTTGAACGGCCGGCATGAAAACGGCCATCGAATCCAATAGTGGCACCCAACTTTTTGGGAATCTGATTATCGCGACGGCGAGTTCGCCAGGGTCAAGGTGATCCGGCGAATCCCACATCCGAGGAACTTACGCTCACCGTAGAAATCCTGGAACGGCTGACACGCCGCATCGACAACGCAGCGCGGAAGGCTGTCATGAACAAACGCGGCGGTACGCCATACAAGCAATTTGGCGTGCCTCGCTCGAAACACGGACCGGCGAATAAGCGCCGTCAACGACACGATCCGGGAATTGAATCAGTGGGCGTTTACTCTGGAGCCACGGCAGTCCGAGGAAAATGAAAATTCATCGAGATCAGTTTAACAGAAGGCACGCCCTACCCCGATCAGACGTTCGGTCATCATGTTTCACTGACGCGCCACTGAATTGTCGTGACCATTCAGTGGCGTGCCATGAACGGTCACTGGTGATCGAGGACACTTCACGACGCGCCATCGGTGCGTCACCGACGCGCCACTGACAGGCCACTGACACGCCCATGGCGCATCACGACCTACCACGTACGCGCCAGCGACACATCATCGAGTCGTCAGCAGCAATCTGCGTTATTGCGCCGCATTTCAAGGCGCGTTCCGGACAATTCACGACAATTCGTCCTGGACGCGGCGAGTTGAAACGACCGCGGTGGAAGCGAATGAATCAGGAAATGGAAAGAATTGTGTCATGAAGAAGTCTGAACCGGGAGAAATACAAAAGACCGCACTATCCGGGAGCCGTCTCAGCAGCCGGAACTCACGAAAACGAATCGCGAAGGATCGCGACGCCGTGACCAACGCGCGGTTTGCGTGGTTCCACGGGCTTCCGGTCGAAGGGCTCCCTCTTAATAGTCAATTTGCCTTTAACCCCGAATTCGGGCTAATTCAAGTTCGACGAGCCTGCTTTCGGCGACATGAACTATCTCGGGCGAGCCTTACGCGGAGGCCGCCAGTCGCGCTAAGGAATTGGCCAACTGTGCGACGGCGGCGGGATCGGGCAGCGTCACGGTCAACTTGAGTTGGCCGCGCTCGTCTTTTTCCAGGCATTGACCGAGTTGCTGCCGAAACAG
>QHPW01000442.1 GCA_003219675.1 Verrucomicrobiota bacterium | reverse complement strand
AGTGAAGCTCTTTGTGGATGGCCGGTCCCGTGAGGTCGAAATTGAGAAGGACAAACTCTCCGGCTCGATCGCCAACCACGAGCCGTTGCGGATCGGGTCGCGTAACGCGGAAGGCCATTTCACCGGCTTGATTGACGAGGTGCGCTTTTACGACCGCGCGCTCAGCGCCGAAGACGTCCGGCTTCTTGTTTTTCAGGGGATGATGCCCATCCTTGCCAAGTCAGGGGGAAAGCGCACCCAGGAAGAGCGCGATGACCTGCGCCGGTTCTACAAGGAGAACTACGCGGTGGATTACCTCCGTTCTGAAGCGGCGCTTGCCCGGTCGCGCAAAGCGAAGCAAGATCTCATCAATGCCATCCCGACCTCGATGATCATGGAGGAAATGGACCCGCCCCGACAGACCTACCAGCTCATCCGCGGCGACTTTCGCGACAAAGGCGAACGGGTCACGGCGAACACGCCGGCCTTTCTCCCGGCCATCCGAAAGGCGGACGTGGAGAACAAAGACGGCCGTCTGCGGCTGGCGGCGCGTCGATCCGACGCGGCCGGAGGCGCGGCCAACGGCCAGTCGAGCGAACGAACACCGGACGTCACCGCCGCGGCCAGTGCCTCCGTGGAGGGCGCATCTGAAAACTCGAAAGGCGCGGATGCTTTGCCTGCCGCTTCTGCCAAAGCGGCCCCGGCGAAGCAGGCAGCGAAGACGCCCGTCGCGCTGAACCGCCTCGATCTCGCGGTGTGGTTGGTTTCTCCGGAACATCCACTGACCGCCCGCGTGACCGTGAACCGTTATTGGGCCACGTTCTTTGGCGCCGGTTTGGTGAAAACCATCAACGACTTCGGCTCCCAGGGCGAATGGCCGAGCCACCCCGAGTTGCTCGATTGGCTGGCGTGCCAATTCCGCGACGGAGGCCGGTCGGGCGGGCCATGGGACGTTAAAGCCCTGGTTCGCCTCATCGTCACCAGCGCGACGTATCGCCAGTCGGCTGCCGTTACCCCCGGCAAGCTTGAAAAGGATCCTTACGATCGGTTGCTCTCCCGCGGGCCGCGACTGCAGCTGGACGCCGAGTTCATTCGCGACAATGCCCTGGCCGTGTCCGGTCTGCGGAACCCGAAGATTGGCGGTCCGAGCGTCAAGCCGTATCAGCCGCCGGGAATCTGGGACGGGACCGACGCCAAATACGAACAGGACCACGGCGAGGCGCTTTACCGGCGCGGCATGTATGTTTTCTGGCGGCGGTCCGCGCATTATCCGCCCTTCGCCACCTTTGATGCTCCCAATCGCGAAGTTTGCACCTTTCTGCGCCAGCGCACGCAGACACCGCTGCAATCGCTCGTCCTCATGAATGATCCCGAATACGTCGAGAGCGCCCGCGCGCTGGCGGAACGCGTGATGCTGGAGGAACCCGCCGATCTGACCAAACGCCTGACGCGCGCCTTTCGGCACACGCTCGGTCGCGTCCCGCAACCCGATGAAATCGCCACCTTGCAGCGCACCTACGAGCAGCAGTTGGCTGAATTCCGCGCCGACGCCAAGGGCGCGGAAACCCTGCTGGCCGTCGGTGAATCCAAGTTACCCGAATCGATTGACAAGGCCGACCTTGCGGCGATGACCGCCGTGGCGAATGTGTTGCTGAATTTGAATGAGACGATAACGAAATGAGACCGTACGGACCTTTCGGTTACAGTCGTAAGCAGCTCATCCCGCTTCTGGCTGTGTTCGCAATCGTGAGTCTTTTGGCCTTCCTCAGGTGGAGGCAGGTCGCCAATGTCCAACCGGCAACGTCAGGATCGACGGTCCTGGTGTTGGACGACTGCGACAGCGACTATAAAAATCCGCCGTTTGAAGACGCCGTCAAGACCTTCGGTCGGCACGCAGAGTTGATGAAGACTGTCGCTGACTTGAACATCTGCCAGACGGTCGGCGGGTGCAGAGCGCTCGCGGTGTCGCCGGACGGCAGCTTTTTCGTCGTCTGTGAGAACGTGGGAGACAGGTTAACGGCTTACGAGACGCAAACGGGAAAGAAGCTGTGGAGTATCGCTGGGAAGTTCACCTCCGCGGCGATCTCGACGTTGGGGATGACCTATGCGCTGCTGAACGAAGGCACCATCTATGGGAAAGGGGTCGTGATCCTCGACCGGGCCGGCAGAATTATCAGGAAGGGCGACGTCGGCGGGTTTGATATCGTGCTTGATGCAAACCGCCAGGCGCTGTGGTTGGTTGGGGCGGACATCAAGAAGTGCAATCTGGACCTGGAGGTTCAGATGACTTGCGGTCCCATCGGCTGGTGCGCGGTCTCAGTTGACGTCGATGGAGACGGTTGCATCTGGGTTGCCGAGCGTTTTCATCCGGACGTGAAGGGAAGCAAGGACAGACTTCTGAGAATTTCACCGAAGGGGGAGATACAGAAGACCGTTGACCTGGATTGGTCACCGCTCGGCGTTCGCGTGGATCGTATCGACGGCAGCGTGTGGGCCACGGGCTGCCGTGCCCGAAAGAACCCGCTTTCAAATTTGCCGGGAAAACTGGACCGTATTCATCTTGGTTGGATCGCCGGCGGTTGGTTGCGGAATCT
>QHPW01000441.1 GCA_003219675.1 Verrucomicrobiota bacterium | reverse complement strand
GCTCCTTACAGATCCACTGCGGGATATGCTCGTCACTCGCGCCTGGCCTCCGCCCAAAATCCATTGCCGCGAACGTGTGCGTATTTATGAAATAGACCACTTACGTCGGCGGCTAGGCACCAAGGGGAGGTTCCTCCCTCCCCATGAAATTGAACTTGTGTTGCCAGCCCCGCGCGGGTATTCGTCAACCCATGAACAAGCAAGTCATCTTCTCCAGGCATTCCCGTCGTCAATTCATCAGGTATTCCTCGCTCGCCATCGGCAGCACGGTTCTGACCGGGCCTTATCTGCTTCGCGCGCGAAACTTGAATGACAAAGTGAACATCGCCCAGATCGGCGCCGGCGGAAAAGGATCGAGCGACACTGACTGTTGCTCCTCCGAAAACATCGTCGCGCTCTGCGATATCGACCAAAAAACACTCGACAACCGGCACGCGAAATATCCGGACGCGAAAATCTTCCGCGACTATCGGAAGATGTTGGATCAGATAAATCGGGACATCGACGCGGTCATTGTCAGCACGCCGGACAATCACCACGCGTGCGCGGCCATCATGGCGATGAAACTCGGCAAGCACGTTTATTGTCAAAAACCGCTCACCATTTCCGTTTATGAAGCGCGCATGATGCGGAAAGTCGCCGCGGATAAGAAGGTGATCACTCAGATGGGCAACCAGGGCAGTTCCGAGAGCGGGTTGCGCCGCGCCGTTGAAGTCATCCAGGCGGGGGCCATTGGCCCGGTGCGCCAGGTGCATGTCTGGTCCAACCGCCCGATCTGGCCGCAGGGGATGGATCGTCCGCCGGGTGAAGATCCGGTGCCGTCATCGCTGGATTGGGACCTGTGGATCGGTCCGGCCCCGATGCGGCCTTACAAAGACAAGTGGCCGGGGCCGGACGGCAAGAGGGTCTATCACGATTTCGCCTGGCGCGGCTGGCAGGATTTCGGGACCGGCGCGCTCGGCGACATGGCGTGTCACACCTCCAACATGCCGTTCCGAGCCCTCAAACTGGGTTATCCCACCGAGATCGAAGCCACCACTTCGCACATGAACAGGGAATCTTATCCGCTCAAGTCGAAAATCCGCTTTGAGTTTCCGGCCCGTGAAGGGCTCGTGCCCGCACAGTTCTGGTGGTATTACGGCGGCAATCCAGTGCCAAATGCTCCCTTCGTTCACGATGGCAACAGCAAGCCACCAAAGGAAATCACGACTGAAATCGAGGAGATGCTCGGCAAAGTCCCCGGTAGCGGATGCTTGCTCATCGGTGATAAAGGAAAACTATTCTCCAAGGATGACTACGGCGCCAGTTTCTACATCAAGCTCAACGATGAGAAGGAATACGTGGATGGCACAAAACACGAGGCGGTCAAAGACATCCCCCAGACGATTCCGCGCAACACGCTCGACAGCGATACCGACAAGCGCCATCACCTCGAATGGATCGAGGCCATCAAAGGCGGTCCAGCGCCGTACTCGAACTTCGACATCGCGGCGTACTTGACCGAGATCATCCTCCTCGGCGATGTCGCCATGCGCGCCGGGCAGAAATTGGTATGGGACGGCCCGAATATGAAGGCCAAGAACACCTCGGTTGCGGAGCAGTTTGTCCGCCGCCAATTCCGCAAAGGCTGGAAACTTTAGACCGGATATTTCGCAGCCCGCCTGGCCGCCGACGCGAGGAGGCTCGTTTTTCAAAATCCGAAATCCGAAATCCGAAATTGATCGGAACCTCCTCACGCCGGTGGCTAGAGGCCGCGGTGATTGCATGCGGAGTATGAAATATCCGAAGCGCGGGCTTTGCTTGAGCCGGGCGGGGCGAAACTCCGTCGAGCCCTGATTTCCCTGTTGAATTTTGCCCGATGACGGAACCCGCGATCACGCCTGATTTGGTGCTGCAACACAACCTGACACCCGACGAGTTCGCCCGCATCAAGGAAGTACTCGGCCGCGAGCCAAATTACACCGAACTGGGCATCTTCTCCGTGATGTGGAGCGAACATTGCTCCTACAAAAACACCCGCCCGCTGCTCAAAACGTTCCCAACCCAGTCGAAGAAAATTCTCGTGAGCGCTGGCGAGGAGAACGCCGGCATCGTGGACATCGGCGATGGACTGGCCATCGCCTTCAAAATCGAGTCGCACAATCATCCAAGCGCCGTCGAGCCCTTCCAGGGGGCGGCCACCGGCGTCGGCGGCATTATCCGTGACATTTTCACCATGGGCGCGCGACCGGTGTGCGCGCTCAATTCGCTGCGGTTTGGGCCGATTGTTGATGAGGGAAATGAATCGGGGAGCGCACGCGGCCCGCGTGCATCGGTCGGCGGCTCGCCGACCGAGACGGTGGAGGACGACGATTCAACGCGGCGCGCCGCCGCGTTGGACACGCCAGCGGCGTGTGCTCCCCAATCCGAAATCGCAGATCGCAAACCACAAATCGCCAATACCCGCCGGCTCTTCGCCGGCGTCGTGGCGGCATCCCGACCATTGCGGGCGAGGTTTACTTCGACAACTGCTACCAGGGCAATCCGCTGGTGAACGTGTTTTGTCTCGGCGTGCTGCGTCACGAGCAAATCGCCCGCGGCGCGGCCAAGGGCATCGGAAATCCGGTGTTCTACGTCGGCCCTGCCACCGGCCGCGATGGTCTGGCCGGCGCGGCGTTCGCCTCGCAGGATTTGACCGAAGCATCGGCCGAGCAACAGCGCGGCGCGGTGCAGGTCGGTGATCCGTTCATGGAAAAGCTCGTGCTGGAAGCCTGCCTCGAACTGCTCGCCACGGGCGCGGTCGCGGGGATTCAGGACATGGGCGCGGCGGGTCTGACCTGTTCGACGTGCGAAACCGCGGCGCGCGCCGGCACGGGCATCGAGATCGAGTTGAGCAAGGTTCCGCAGCGCGTGCCGAACATGACGCCTTACGAAATCATGCTCAGCGAATCGCAGGAGCGCATGCTCATCATCGTCCACAAAGGCCGCGAGGAGGAAGTAAAACGGATTTTCAACAAGTGGGATTTGCCCTGGGCGGAGATCGGCCAGGTCACCGACACCGGCCGAATGGTTGTGAAAGATCACGGCAAAGTCATCGCCGACATCCCCGCGTCGAAACTGGCCAATGAGGCGCCGGTGTATTATCGCGAGTCGCGCGAGCCGGCGTATCTGAAGGAAATCCGCGCATTTCGGCTGGAATCGGTCCCCCAGACCCAGGACCCCATCTCCGATCTCCGAAGACTGCTCGCCTGGCCGACGATTGCTTCCAAGAACTGGGTTTATCGACAATACGACCACATGGTGCGTGACGGCTCGGTGGTTTGCCCCGGCTCGGACGCGGCGGTGGTTCGCATCAAGGAAGATTCCCTGCCGCCGGGCGACATCGGCGATGTCAAATCCGAAATCCCAAATCCGAAATCCGAAATAGAAAAGTTCATCGCGTTGACGGTGGATTGTAACGCGACCTACGTCTATCTCGATCCCTATGAAGGGGGTAAAATCGCGACGGCCGAGGCCGCGCGGAATCTGGCCTGCTCCGGCGCAATGCCGCTGGGCACCACCGACAATCTTAATTTCGGCAATCCGTATTACCCGGAGGTTTTCTGGCAGCTCAAAGAATCCGTGCGGGGTCTGGCAGAGGCCTGCCGGGTCTTCAACGCGCCGGTCACCGGCGGCAACGTCAGTCTCTACAACCAGAACCCTCACGGCGCGATCGATCCGACACCCACCGTGGCGATGGCCGGTATCATTGAAAAACCCGAATACATCACCACGCAATGGTTCAAGGACGAAGGGGACGTGATTATGCTGCTGGGCGAGGCCGTGGACACGAACGATGCCCTGCTCGGTCTCGGCGGCTCGGCTTACTTGAAAACCGTTCACGGTTTGAAAAACGGCACGCCGCCACGGTGCGATCTGGTGAAGGAAAAAATGCTGCAGGACGCATTGCGCGGGTGGATTCAATCCGGCGCCGTCAAGAGCGCGCACGACTGCAGCGAAGGCGGCCTCGCCGTGGCGCTGGCGGAATGTTGCATCTCCCAACTCATCGCTCGCGACACTCCCAGATTGATCGGAGCGGAGGTGGATTTGAGTTTTGTGGGACCGGCTTCCAACCTGTCTCCAGGCGCTTCCAAGACCCCGGGTGCGCCGCCGGAAAGGCAGGACGCCCTTCCGGCTATACGCCTCGACGCCCTGTTGTTTGGCGAGACGCAAGGGCGCATCGTGATTTCGGTTGCGTCCCACAATGCCGCCAAAGTTCTGGCCCAAGCGAAGATTCTGGAAATCCCGGCGACCAGGCTGGGCGTGGTCGGCGGCAGTAAATTGCAAATCAAGACCGCGAGCGGCGGATTGACCTGGGACCTGGCCGGGTTGCACGATCTCTGGTGGAACAGCATCGCGCGGGCGGGCGCATGGGCGCTTGGTGGCACTGGCATTGAAACGCTTCTTTGAAGCTTGCGCAAGCCAGTGGCTCTCTGTTGGAATAGCGCCGCGAGCAATGACGTAGTCGATGCAGCACTACCCCAAACACTACTGCGGTGTGTTCGGCATTTACGGCCACCCGAACGCCGCCGAGCTGACGTACTACGGCCTCTATGCCCTCCAGCACCGCGGCCAGGAAAGCGCCGGCATCGTCACCTCCGACGGCAAACAGTTTCGCGAGTTCAAGGGCATGGGTCTGGTCTCCCAGGTTTTTAATGGCGACGTCCTGCACAGCCTGGTCGGTGAGATGGCCATCGGCCATACGCGCTACTCGACGACCGGCTCCTCCCATTCCCGCAATGCCCAGCCGCTGACGGGAAACTGCCAGCGGGGCCAGATCGCCATAGCCCACAACGGGAACCTGACCAACGCAGCCGAATTGCGCGAGGAACTCGAATCGAAAGGGTTGATGTTCCAGACCACGGTGGACAGCGAAGTGATTTTATATCTGCTGGCGCAGCCGACTCTGGGCGGGAACGAGAACAATCTGGTTCAAACGGTCCGCTGCATCGAAGGAGCTTATTCGCTCGTCATCATGACCGAACAGGAACTGATCGGCGTGCGTGACCCGTATGGTTTTCGCCCTTTGTCCATCGCCAGGGTCGGGGATGGCTGGGCGCTCGCCAGTGAAACCGTCGCCTTCGACCAGATCCACGCCAAATTCGTTCGCGATGTCGCGCCGGGCGAAATCGTCGTCATCAATGAGGACGGCCTGAAAAGCATTCAGGCCTTTCCCGAACACACGCGCCGCGCCTTCTGCGTTTTTGAATATGTCTATTTCGCCCGGCCCGACAGCACCATCGCCGGTCGCAGCGTGTACGAAGTGCGCAAGAACATGGGCCGCCAACTGGCCCGGGAAAATCCCGTCGAGGCCGACATTGTGGTGCCGGTGCCCGACAGCGGCGTTTATGCGGCGCTCGGCTTTTCAGAGGAATCCGGTATCCCGTTCGAGATGGCCTTCATTCGCAATCACTATGTGGGACGCAGTTTTCTCCAGCCGTCCCAGCTCATTCGCGACTTCAACGTGCGGGTCAAGTTGAACCTGATTCCAGCGCTGGTGAAGGGCAAACGGGTGGTGATCGTGGACGACTCCATCGTGCGCGGCACGACTTGCAAAGCTCGAGTCAACACCCTCAAAGAGGCCGGAGCAAAGGAAGTCCACGTGCGCGTCAGTTGTCCGCCTCACCGGAACCCGTGCGTTTACGGCATTGATTTTCCCGACCGCAGCAAACTCATGGCGTCGAATTATTCGCTCGACGAAATCCGCAAATACCTCAATGCCGATTCGCTGGCATACCTCTCGCAAAAGGGGATGGTGAAGGCCACCGGCCTGCCCGCGGAATCTTTTTGCATGGCGTGCTACGACGGCGATTACCCGGTGCCCTACGACCCGACGGCGGACAAGCACATCATGGAACGCCGTCGCGCCCGCGTCGAATCCCTCAGCGAGGCCCTTGCCAAGGAGGAATTGCAACCGCGGCTGCTTTGATGCTGCAGGTAGTGCCTTAGTCTGAAATTCAAGGTGCATCATAGCGTGAAAAACAAAATCCGAATTCCGTGGTGGGAATGGTGCCTTTACGTCGTAATCGTGGTAGTAATTATGTCATTGCTAAAATGGGTTGGCAGACCGATACCGTGAAAGAGAGTTTTCAAATTAAGGCACTGCCACGCTGCAAGCCGGGTTGACATCCCAACGGCCTGGGGCACCATACCCTCGGTTATCGGGCCGGTTCGCGGTGAATCGCCTCGTGTTGAACAACGAAACCTCAACTGGATCAAAACATATGGCAAGCACTCCTGATTTGACGAAACAACCTCCGCGCAGCGCGCGCGTCCGTCTCGGCGGCTACGTGATTCTTCCGCGCATGCTCGACAAG
Organism: Verrucomicrobiota bacterium; assembly: GCA_003219675.1. Lineage (GTDB taxonomy): Bacteria > Verrucomicrobiota > Verrucomicrobiia > Limisphaerales > AV2 > AV2. The sequence goes on along the minus strand of QHPW01000441.1, from coordinate 8,252 downwards.
GGACGCGCCACCATCGCCGGCAAGAATGGCGAATACCATTACAACTGTCCCCTGGACCAGCGCTTTCTCGAATTCGCCGGGATCGATCCCGAGGCGCTCAAGAAACAGCTCGCCGCTGAAAAAGGCGACTGGGAAATCCTTGAATGGATCAACGCCAACTCAAAGACGAAACCGGCAGCGCCGGAAATCGCCGCCTGGTCCGCATTCCAGGAACAACGTGTGCCGATGGATGCCGAATCGCGCGCCTTTTTCAACGAACTTCACTCCAAAGCCGCGCAGCATCGCGAGGACATCGCGACCTGGTTCGACCTGCTTGACCTGGACGACTACGTCAGCTACGGAGGCAAGGCATGACGAACCTGTCCCAGGTCCGCGGCGGGCACGAAGCTTAACCTTCGTAGCAGCCGACGTAAGGAGGCTCTCATCGATTTCGGATTTCAGATTTCGGATTTCGGATTTTGAGTAATGAGCCTCCTTACGTCGGCTGCTACGGGATCAAGCCTCGATTCACGTCCGAATTCCGGAGGTGTTCGCCACCCATTACTCCAATGACTCCATTACTCCAGCAAGCCCAACACTCCATCGCCTCATTGCTCCGCCTGGGTCCCCTGCTCTCTCACGACCTTCTTCAAATACTCGAACGAGTAAAGGCCGGTCGCATGACCGTCCCCCCAAATCGGCTGAACGGCGTAGCCGCCCACATTCGCAATGCGCCGCAGTTCGAACGCCTGCGGCGGCAGCGGTCGCGCCGGGTTCCTGGAAAGGTTGCCCATGACGTCGATCTCGCCTTTGCAGCCCGCGCAGGGACAACAACGGCGCAACGCGTCCAGGCGCACAAAATCCTCGCTGCCATCGTCCCACTTGATGCCCAGTTCTTCACCGATCTGTTGAATGTCCACGGGTCGCATGACCTCAAACTAGTGCGCCGTCCCCGAAATAGCTAAACATTCGATGCGCTCAAATTGGTTCTGTGGCCAGGCGCCTGAATGGCGCGAGGAGCAAGGGCAAATCTCGATCAGTCAACGTCCGTTCAAGTCAGCAACAATCTATGCACCCATCACCTCGAAGATAGATTTAGCTAACTTTTCTAGTTGACGCTAATTAAGCCCTTCTGCCATTGTCCCGGTGATGAAACAATGGTGCCCTGGCGCGACGACAACTGACCCCGGGCTTGCGCCCGCTCCTTTGGTCGCTTTGGCAATGATGCTCGGGATCGTTGCGTCGGCTGGAGATGCCAACGAATCTCTGAAACCCGGCAAATCCCGATACACCCTTTTCAATCCGACGCCGCGCGAGTTGGTGCGTGAGATGAACACGGATCGGCCGGACAAAACGGAGAGCCCCTACACACCGGACGCCGGTCATTTCCAGATCGAGGCGGCCGCATTTATCGGGATTTCGTGGAGGTTTTAAGGGCCGTTATGAGCGCAAATGACGTTAATCAAAACCCGGCCGGAAAAGCGTGGCGTCTGCCCGGCGGCACGCCGAGCTTGTCGGAAGTGCATCGCAGCATCCCGGTGCCGAAGGGATTGAGTTTCTGGCGCAAGATGCTGGCATTCTCCGGACCGGGGTATCTGGTGGCCGTGGGTTACATGGATCCGGGCAATTGGGCGACCGATCTGGCCGGCGGTTCTGCCTTCGGCTACACCCTCCTCTGCGTCATCCTCATCTCCAACCTGATGGCGATTCTGCTGCAATCCCTCTGCGCGAAACTCGGCATCGTCACCGGGCGCGACCTGGCCCAGGCCTGCCGCGATCATTATTCCAAGCCGGTTTCGATCGTCCTTTGGTTTCTTTGTGAAGTCGCCATCTGCGCCTGCGACCTCGCCGAGGTCATCGGCTCGGCCATCGCGTTGAATCTGCTGTTCAAAATTCCCCTGACCTGGGGCGTCTGCATCACCGCGCTTGACGTGCTGGTGGTGATGTTCCTTCAGAACAAAGGGTTCCGCTACATCGAAGCGCTGGTCCTCACGCTCATTCTGACGATTGGCGCGTGTTTTCTCATGGAAATCATTTTTTCGCGGCCGGACGTTGCCCAGGTTCTCGGAGGCTTCGTGCCGAAGTTTGCAATCGTCCAGAATCCGGAGATGCTCTACCTCGCCATCGGCATCCTGGGCGCGACGGTGATGCCGCACAATCTCTATCTGCACTCCTCCATCGTGCAGACCCGCAAATACGAGCAAAACGCCGAAGGCAAAGCCGAGGCCATCAAGTTTGCCACGATTGACTCGACGACCGCGCTCATGTTCGCGCTGTTCATCAACGCGGCCATCCTGATTGTCTCGGCGGCGACGTTTCATGGGAGCGGAGAAAAGGTGGAAAGCATTGAACGGGCGCACGAACTTTTCCCTTCGTTCCTCGGCGTTGCCATGGCCAGCACGATATTCGCGCTGGCGCTGCTGGCATCGGGTCAGAACTCGACCCTGACAGGCACGTTAGCCGGCCAAATCGTGATGGAAGGCTTCCTCAACATCCGTCTGCGCCCCTGGCTGCGGCGTTTGATCACGCGGCTCATCGCCATTGTGCCTGCGGTGATCTGCACCGCGCTTTACGGCAAAAACGGCACCGCCAAGTTGCTGGTTTTGAGCCAGGTCATCCTGAGCTTGCAGCTTTCCTTCGCGGTGATTCCGCTGGTGATCTTCACCAACGACCGCCGCAAGATGGGCAAGTTCGCGAACCCGCTGTGGATAAAAATCCTCGCGTGGCTGACCGCGGCGATTATCGTGGTGTTGAACGTGAAATATCTGTTGGATTTCTTTGGCGTGACCGCGTGGTTGTCGCGGTTCGCCGCCTGATCGAACGCCATGTATCGCAAAATTCTCGTTGCGTTGGAAAACAGTCGCGCGGACGAAAGCCTTCTGCCGCACGTGATGGAGCTGGCCAAACGGCTCGGCTCGCGTTTGCTCCTGGTGCACGTGGCCGACGGCTGGGTGGCGCGGAATTTCGAGCAGCTCAAGCTGGCCGAATCCGAAGAAATGAAATCCGACCGGGGTTATCTGGAAAAAACCGCCGCCCACTTGCGCGCCGAAGGTCTGGAAGTCTCCGCCCACCTCGCCCTGGGCGATCCGCCCACGGAGATTATCAAGACGGCCCAACGCGAGCAGTGCGATCTGATCGCGATGACCACCCACGGCCATCGGCTGATCGGCGATTTGATCTTCGGCAGCACCATTCACGAAGTCCGGCACAAAACCACTGTGCCGGTTCTGTTGGTGCGCGCGGCCGGGAAGTAGGATTCTCAGAGCCGCCCGACCAGGTCCGTGTCGCCCGCGCGCACGCGCGGCGGCAGCTTCTTTTCCACCGGCACTTTTTCCAGTACCACGAATTTCGGCAGCCCACCTTCGTCCGGCAAATGCAGTTCGCCCTCGATCAATGGACGCGCGTATTCGATAAACTTTTCGTTCGGCAGGAAACCGTCGTCGCTGATCCAGTCGCGCGGGATGAAATGCTCGACGTTCGCGATATCAGCCAGCGGCTGCAGATCGATCGTCCACTTGTAGGGCCTGTTCTGGAGAGGCGGCAGCTTCTTCCACGTCGGTCTCACTCGCGCAGTGAGCCGCAGCGCGCTGGGCATAACCGAGCTTCACGGTGCGCGTCTTCAAGCGCAGATTCTCCTCAACCAGGTCGGCCAACCGCTCCGCGGCCCCGGACAACACCGGATGACCGAACGCGTCGAGCTTTGTCTTGTCCGCGGCGATTTCTTCGCCCGCCGCGTTTTTAAGACCCTCGCCGACGACGACGATGCAGTATTTCAGCGCGGCAACGATTTCTCTGACCTTCGCGAGAAATTTATCCTGCTCGAAAGGGACTTCGGGTATCAGGATCACGTGTGGCGCGTCCGAGGGGCGGCGTTTCGCGAGCACCGTCCCGGCTGCAATCCATCCGGCCGCGCGCCCCATCACTTCGATGATGCAACAGGAACCGTCGTCAGTCGCCATGCTGCCGACGTCGGCGGCGATTTCCATCACGGTCGTTGCGTTGTATTTGATGACCGAGCCGTAACCGGGGCAATGGTCTGTGTGCGGCAGGTCGTTATCGATGGTTTTGGGCACGCCGACCACGCGCATTTCGAAGACGCGTTTGATGGCTTCGTCGTGGATTTTGCGCGCGGTGTCCTGCGAATCGTTGCCGCCGGCGTAAAAGAAGTAGCGGATGTTGTGGGCTTGAAAAACCAGGAACAGACGGTCCATGTCGCGCGCGGCGGGTTCCGGCCTTTTCTTGAAATCAATCTTGTAGCGGCAGGTGCCGAGCGCGGCGGCCGGCGTGTGTTTCAGGCCCTCGATGGTCTGGCGTTTCTCCTCCTGCAGGTCAATCAAATCCTCCTTCAGAATGCCGAGGATGCCGTTCAGGCCGCCGTAAATTTCCTGAATTTGATCGGGATGCCGTCCGGCTTCCTGAATCACGCCCGCCACGCTGGCGTTGATGACCGCCGTCGGTCCGCCGGACTGCGCCACCAACAAGTTTCCAACCAGATCAGCCATAGTTTTCCAGAAGGTTCACAGGCGCCTCGAATCCAACTCCCGCCGCACGCCCGGTTCCCGATCGAATCGCGCCGAAACCTTGCCAACGGCGAAAACGGCTGTCAAAAGGAAATCCCGACAGGTCGGATCCAGGCGAGTATCAGACCTCGACCACCGGATTTTCCAGGGTGCCGATGCCCGAAATGCTGATCCGCACGGTATCGCCCGGTTGCAGGGTGAAATCGTCCGGCGGCACGATGCCGGTGCCGGTCAACAGCACCGCGCCGTGCGGGAAACTTTGACACCGGAAAAGAAAACTCACCAGTTCATCGAACGAACGCTTGATCTGGCCGACGGATGTTTCGCCCTCGAACGCCGCCGCGCCGCCGCGCCGGATTTGCAACTGGATTTTCCAGTTGCGCGCCTCACTTTCCGGCACGCCGAGGAGGATCCACGGACCGAGGGCACAGGAGCGGTTGTACACCTTTGCCTGTGGCAGATAGAGGAGATTTTCGCCTTCGATATCGCGCGAGCTCATGTCGTTGCCGATGGTGTAGCCGACGATTTTGCCGCGTGAGTTGATGACCAGGGCCAACTCCGGCTCCGGCACGTTCCAACGCGCGTCTTTGCGGATGCCCACCGGCTCACCCGGTCCGACCACTTTCTCCGGCAGCGATTTCAAAAAGAGCTCCGGACGCGCGGCCTCGTAAACCTTGTCGTAAGCGGTCGCGCTGAAGTCCGATTCCTCCATTCGCGCCTTTTTGCTCCGCAGATAAGTCACGCCGGCGGCCCAGACTTCCTGCGAATCCAAAGGGGCAAGCAACTGGACATCGGCAGTTCCGAACGAGGGCAGATCCGCCTGGGCCAACGCGGCGATCTGAGAAGCTATTCGCTCCACGTCCTGAATTCGCTCCGAGTTGAGGGCACCTGCCAGACCGGACAACCATCCGGCGCTCAGATCGAGCACGTAATCGCCGCGAATGAGACCGAGCCTGGGGCGACCTCCGAGTGTGTTAAAGCGGCATAGCTTCATGAGATGTCAGTGGCAAGTTGCCGGTAGTTTGTTGCGATGATTCGTAAAAACCACGACAACCAACCACGAACAACCAACCAAGCCATAACTGATTCAGTGGAATCAGACGCTCGCCCTCACCCCTGCCCAGAAGGTTTTTGTCTTTCGCCGAGACTGCGTCCGCAGCCCCTGGGAGAGGGAGAAACTTCCTCAGCTCTCCACAGCGCCCACGATTTAGTGACTCTTCCCAGCGCGGTGAATGCGCGTTCCCTCTCCTGGGCCAGAACGATTCAGTGAAAATAAGGGTGGCACGGGCAACTTGCCCGTGCTGGCGGGCTACCAGCCCGCCAGACTCAGGCAGCACCGAACGGTGAGCGCCTGCGACGCTCCAAACTCGGCGGCAAGTTGCCGCCGGGCACAGCCAGGTTGGCTGTGCCACCCAGTCCATCTGAATCGTTCCGGTTGGGGAGAGGGCCAGGGTGAGGGCGAACCCATCTTCTGACTGCATAGGGACAGCTAAGCTGAATAATCCAAATAGACCGTCTTCACCCTTGTGTAAAAATCGATGGCTTGGGCGCCTTGTTCCTTGAACGAATCCGTGCTCGATTTCTTCACGCCGCCGAACGGTGCCTGGAGCGCCAAGCCCGTGGAAATCTGGTTCACCTTCACCACGCCGGCTTCGATGCGCTCGGTGTATAGCATCGCTTTCTTGAGATCGCGAGTCACAATCGAGGCGGACAAACCCACCTCCACACCGTTGGCCACGGCAATGGCTTCATCGAAGTTTTCCACCGCGATGATTCCGATCACCGGGCCGAACACTTCTTCGCAGGCGATGCGCATCTTCGGCGACACATGGGTCAGAATCGTCGGCTGCATGAAGTAGCCGTGGGCGTGCTCGCCTTCAGTCAATCGCCGGCCGCCATAAGCCAGTTTCGCTCCTTCTGCCACGGCGATGTCCACGTAGTCGAGGTTGCCCGCCAGTTGTTGCTTGCTCACGGCCGGTCCCATCGTCACGCCTTCACGCAGGCCGTTGCCGATATTGATCGCTTTCGCCTTCTCGATGAGTTTTTGCGTGAACGCGTCGGCAACGCTCCTCTCGATGATCACCCGGCTTGTGGCCGTGCAAGCCTGTCCGGTCAAGCCGAACCCCGCGATGGCCACCAGCTTCGCCGCCAGATCGAGATCGGCATCGGCGAGAACCAGAGTGGGGTTCTTGCCGCCCATCTCCATCTGCGCGCGCGCCATCCGATGCGCGAGCTGCTGATAGATCTGCCTGCCGACGGCGTAGGAACCCGTGAACGACACCGCGACCACCGCGGGATTCGTCGCCAGTTCTCCGCCCACGGCCCGTCCTTCGCCGATGACGACGTTCAACACGCCTTTGGGCAGGCCGGCCTCGCTGAACGCCCTGGCCAGTTCCAGCGTCATTGCGGGCGCCTGGGTGGCCGGTTTGATGACGACCGCGTTTCCGGAAACGAGCGCCGGGGCCGATTTCCATGCCGGAATGGCGATTGGAAAATTCCACGGCGTGATGAGGCCGACCACCCCCAACGGCTCTCGCCGCGTGAAAAGCAACTGCTGCGGCAAATCGTGCGGAATGGTCTGGCCGCCGAGCGTATAGCTGAGTCCGCCGAAGAAGCGGAAGATATCGATGGCCCGTTGCACTTCGCCGGTGCTTTCCACAAGGGTCTTGCCTTCCTCGCGGGTCAGCAGTTCAGCCAGTTCGGCTTTGCGCGATTCGAGAATCTGCGATGCCTTGCTGAGGATGCGCCCGCGCGCGACGGGCGTCATGGCCGCCCAGGCGGGCCAGGCCTTCTTCGCCGCCTCGATCGCCGCCATCCCGTCCTGCTTTCCGCTCAGAGGATATTCCGCGGCGATTTCGCGCGTATCCGCCGGATTAAAGTTCTGAGACCTCTCGCCGGATTTGGCCGGCACCCATTCGCCGCCGATGAAATTCTGATAGGTGATCATAAGCGATGCCTGCGAGAGAGCATGACCGCGAAGCGGGCCGCAGGGAATTCTTTTCTTGCCCCCGCCGGTCAAAGACCCTGGTCAAAGAGGCGCCTCTCGGCACTGAGCCCCGACTCGACTGGCACTGCGGAGCGCCGATCTCCGATCCGGCGCGTTTCGGGGCGCTTTTGAATACCTGCCGGAACGGAGACCGGCGCTCCGGGGGCCGTGTCAAGCGCCCCGGTCAAAGAGGCGCCTCCCGGCACCGAGCCCCGAAACCGGACGGCTCGGACGCCCCCGCCACCTGCACGCCGGAAGCGTGCGCTACCTGGCGCAGCCTTCCAGGATGCGGGTTGGCGGGGCTTCCCAGCACCGCGTCTTCGCAAGTGTGGCTCAACTTACGGCAACGCGGACGCTCGAAAGAAACGCCGGTCCGGCGCGGGTGCGGAATCGATGTATTCCAGCGCGCGATTGCTGCGAACGAACGAAGCGGTGGCGGACCAATTCGTGAGGGTGCCGCCTGCCTCCAGGTTGAAAGTCCGTCCGGTTCCGCCCGTCAATCGGAGCAATTTTTGTCCGCTGCTCTGGGCAAGCATGCTGAGCGCCAGGGGCGATTGCTCATAGCACCCCATGTCCGGAGCGGCTCCGACTGGACGCGGGCCGCCTTCCAAGTCATAGCGCGCGACGCTTAGGAATTCAGCGGCGTTCAGCGCAGGCGAGTTCGTGTTGAGGAAGTAATTGCCCGCATCGGCGTCCACGAAAACGCCGGCCAACGTGCCCGTGATCGAGTGCAGCTCGTGCCCTTGCCCCTGCCATTGGGCGAGGGT
>QHPW01000101.1:3354-10043 GCA_003219675.1 Verrucomicrobiota bacterium | reverse complement strand
CCAATCGAGGTCGCCCTTGAGCAGATGGACCAATTTCGGCGCGTCGGTCGAACGGCGCCTGGCGGCCGTCGTCAATTCTTCACCTTGCAATGTCGCCAGACGCGTGCTCGGTCGCACCGGCTCCCGCTCGCGGATCGTCTTGCGCAACCCGTCGATGCCGGAGGCCAACAGTTCCTTCGCATCGAGCGGCGTGCTTCCGGCCAGCAGTTCGTAGAGCAGCACACCGAGGCTGTAAATGTCGCTGCGGGTATCGATATCCAGCCCGCTCATCTCCGCCTGTTCGGGACTGATGTAAGCCGGCGTGCCGATGAACTGATGCAACTGCGTGTAAACCGTCGCGTCGGTCAGCCGGCCTTCCGTGGCTTTGGCGATGCCGAAATCAATGACCTTGGGCACGGGCACGCCGTCGTGAAGAGTGACGAGGATGTTCGACGGCTTGATGTCGCGGTGGATGATGCCCTTCTGGTGCGCGTGCTGGATGGCGTGGCAAACCTTGATGAACAAGTCGAGGCGCTCCCTGGTGCTGAGATTGTTCTGGTCGCAGTAGTCCGTGATGCGGATGCCCCGGACCAATTCCATCACGAAGAACGGCCGTCCGGTCTCCGTGGTGCCGGCATCGAGCACCTTGGCGATGTTCGGATGATCCATCATCGCGAGCGCCTGCCGCTCGGCCTCAAAGCGGGCGACGACTTGCTTGGTGTCCATGCCCAACTTGATGACCTTGAGTGCCACGCGGCGGCGGACGGGTTCCTCCTGTTCGGCGACATAGACCACGCCACAGCCGCCCTCGCCGAGATTCTCGCGCAGTTTGTAACGGCCAATGCGGTCCCCGGGACCTTCGGTCACCGGAACCATGGCGGTGGTGACCACGAAAGTTTTGGCGGAAACACCTGCTGGAGGTTGTTCGAGGAATTCGCCGGCCTGGTCGTGCGCCTTCAGGAGTGCCTCGACGCGTTCGCGCAGCCGGGCATCATCACCACAGGCTTCGTTGAGGTACGTGGCTCGTCTTTCGCGAGTCGCATGTTGCAACGCGGCTTCAAAGATTTCGTCCTCGGATCGGTTGCCGCAGCTCATGGGTTGACCCCCTGTTTACCCGATCGCGCTCGGTCTGCCAACACCGCATTCGAAGCGGCTTGATGGCGATAATTTGAGTAGGCTTTCATGACATATTATTTCGATGTTCAATTACTCATGCGAAATCGGCGGACGAAAAGGATCAATGATTTTTGCGGGAACTGCTATTCCCAGGGAGGGCGTTGCTTAAAAGGCAGAAACAGTCGGCGTTCGTTCAAACGACTTCTGCACTTCGCGCGCCTTTGGAATCTGCCTAAAAGGATGCGCCGATGCTCAGCGTGACGAAGCCGAATTGAGCGGTGCTGCTGCTGTTCTTGAGCTCAGTCCAAGAAGCGCCTCCGACGAGTTTCAGAACGAGATGGTCCGTGGCGTTCCAACGGAAGCCGCCGCCGACGTTCCAGGAGAAATCCGTTTCACCGTAAGTGGTCCAGTAGCCGGCGTTGTCGGTAATATCGTAGCAGCCCAGGCCGGCTCGCAGCAGAGGCGAGAATCGGCCGCGCAGATAGTTATATTCCGCGTTGACAGCGACGCTAAGGACGAATGCGTCGTTGTTGAGGGCCAGTTGCGTGCTGCTGGAGTTGAAGGAGTTAAAACCACCCAGAAGATCCAGTGATACCGCCCAATGATCCGTGACGTGATAGCCGACACCCAGGCCGAACAGGGCGGTGTCGTCCACTTTGAGCCGGGCGCCGAATTTCGAGAAATCAACGGTGTCGCCGAACAGATATTGGGCGCTCCCGTAGGTTTCCCAGGTTCCCTTCCGGTGCCAGTCGTCTTCGGCGCGTGCCGGACTGCCGCCGAGTAAAAGCGCTGTGGCGATCAAAACAACCGCTGCGGCCTTGCTGCCACTGATTGTCGTGTTCATAAGTCAACAGGAAAAAGGATCAGTCAATTTCCCCCGCTTGTGATACCTTTACACGCAAAAATTCGCATTGGTAAATGAGCGGCTGATGTGTTCCGCCAGGCAGCATGGCAAATTCCTTCGCACAGCTTTACCTGCTGGATCCCTCGCCACGGGCGCGGCGGTTGTTCTGGCATCTGCTGTCGGTCGGGTCTGTGAGGCTGGACGAACCCGACCGGCACCAGGGGATGGACAAGCCGGGGGCGCATCTTTTCTGGGTGCAATCCGGCAAAGGTGAATTGGAAACTCCGGAGCGATCCTATTCTCTTAAGCCCGGCTGTTGTTGCTGGCTGGTGGACATGAAGAAACCGCGCACTTACGCGCCGCTGCCCGGAACGCGCATTGTTAATTCGGGCTTTCGTTTCGGCGGGCCTGAGCTGGAAGCCTGGCGCGAGGAACTGGGCGGAAACAGCGAATTCGCGCTGGACAAGCGGGACTTCGAGTTTATCCGGAACGGAACGCAAACGTTATCCCGATTCGCCCGACGAAGACCCACTGGTTACGAATGGGAAATTCACACGGTCATCACTCAAGTTCTGGGCCGTCTGCTGAAAGCGCGCCGTGTCTTCAACCTGCCGGAGGTGGATGCCCCGAAGCCGTTGGCGCGGGCGGTCAGCCTGGTCATGGCGGACCCATGTCGCGACTGGAAGGTGACCGAGTTGGCGCAGGCGACGGGCGTCAGCCGGTCGGGTTTGCAAAGGATGTTCAAATCCTTTCAGCACGAGAGCATTCACGAGTTCCTGCTGCGTATGCGGCTGGATCGGGCGCGTCAGCTCCTCTGTGACGAGCGGCTGGCGATCAAGGAAGTCTCGGCTCGACTCAGCTTCTCCAGCGAATTCTACTTCAGCCGGTTCTTCCGCAAGCGGATGGGCATGAGCCCTCGCCAATTCCGGGAAAGCATCAAGGTCTGATCCGGCTGGCCGGGCGGCTGCCTCAAAGACCTCGGCCAGCCGAACGCCAGGCTTAGTGCCAGGCGCTCGCGTGGGCGTTTTTACAGGTCGTTTGTCGGATTTGTCCATGTCCTCCCGGTTGTATTCGACGCCCGCGAAGAGGACGATGGAGGTATTCGTTGCGAATACCCGCAGCTATCTATTGTTGCGGAAGTATTAGAAATGAATCCATGAGCACGAACGCTTCGAGAAAAAACCATCGCGGTGTGATCGTACCGATGGTCACGCCTCTGACCCCGCGGGGCGAACTCGACCAGCCGGCGGTTGAACGTCTCGTCGAGTTCTTCTGGAAGGGAGGCGTTCACGGCGTGTTCGTCCTCGGCACCACGGGCGAAGGGTCTTCGGTGCCGCCGCTCATGCGGGAGTGGTTGGTCAGGATCGTCGCGGACTGCGCGCGCGGTCGCCTGCTGGTTTACGCCGGCATCAGCAACGACTCGGCGCGCGATTCGGCGGCCACCGGCAACCGCTATTTCCGTCGCGGCGTTGACGCGGTGGTCGCCCATGCGCCGGGCGGCTACGAACGGCATCCGGAGCAAAGCGCGCAGTATTTCGCTGAAGTCGCGCGCCAACTTGATGGCGAGTTGATCATCTACAATATGCCGTTGACCACCAACGTTTCGCTGCCAGTTGAGGTTTGCGGAGAAATCGCGCGCAAGCCACGGGTTATCGGCATCAAGGATTCGGAAAACGACGCTGAGCGTCTGGAAGCGCTGCTTCAACGGGTGGGCGGCGAGGAATCGTTCTCCGTGTTTGTCGGCAGCGGTGCACTGATGGCCAGCGGGCTGTTGCGCGGCGCACGGGGCATTGTGCCGAGTGTCGGCAATCTCGCTCCCGCGCTTTGCCGCAGGCTTTACGATTGCGCAGTGCAAGCCGACAGCCAAGGGACCGAAGCCCTCCATCGCCGATTCATGGACCTGGCCCAGGTTTACCAGAAGGGACGCACGCTGGAGCAATCGCTTGCGGCGTTGAAAGGCGCAATGGCGTGTCTCGGACTTTGTGGGCCGGATGTTTTTCCCCCACTCACGCCCACGGCCGCCGCGGAGCGCGCGGCGCTGGCCGCCGAACTGACGCGACTGGGGTTGCCTGAACTCGGCGCGCACGCGGACCAATACCCAGCCTCGGTTCGAGCTGAGCATGGGTGGCGCCTGCGTGGGGAAGCTGGTGGTTGACTCGGGGCAATGGCTGGATCGAGTCTTCACTTGCTGAAAGGGCATGTCTTTTTGCTGAAAATCCATGTCAACGGTCGCTCCTGCGTGGCATGATGATCACCGTCAAGCCTCGAACCACGTAGCGCCGTGCACATGCGTCAAACGACTGCGTCAGCACTTTTTGGGCGACCGGCTACCCATGGACTTGGGTGGGGCGAGACTCCGTCGAGCCCTGACTTCTATCCATTGGAGATCAGGTCTCGACCGAGTCTCGCCCCACCGTTCATTGTAGAAATGACGTTTCGCGCCCAAGCGACCCGTCCGCGCGGGAATGGGTTCACCCTCATCGAACTGCTGGTCGTCATTGCGATCATCGCCATCCTGGCAGGACTGCTTCTACCCGCGCTCGCTAAAGCGAAGGTCAAGGCGCAGGGCATTGTGTGCCTGAGCAACACCAAACAGTTGGCGCTGGGTTGGATCATGTATGCCGGCGATAACGAGGACCGGTTGATGGGCAATCCCGTGGCGGGCGGGATGAGTTGGGGGCCGGAACCGGACAATACCAACGCACTACTTTTATTGGACCCTGAGCAATCCAGAATGGCGAATTATGTAAAATCGGTGGGGGTGTATAAATGCCCCGCAGACAAATACAAGAGCCCGCTCAATCCTGGGCCGCGTGTCCGCAGTATGTCGTTGAACGCCGCGATGGGAGCGAACGCTCAAATCGAAAACCAGATCGCAGGGCGGACGTATTTTAACGCCACGAAAATGGCGCAGCTCAGGAACCCAACGGAGAATTGGGTGACGGTGGACGAGCATCCTGACAGCATCAACGACGCGCTTTTCGTACCGATCACCGGGCGCACTATCATCACCGCTGAATGGCGCGATTTGCCTGCGAGTTACCACAATGGCGCCTGTGGTTTCTCATTTTCCGACGGCCATTCCGAGATCCGGAAATGGATGGAAAAATCCGGGACAATCGCCACCGTCCGGCCGGTCACCTATCAGGATTGGCACAACCTGGCCGTCCGTGGCAGCAAGGATTACGTGTGGCTCGACGACAGGAATCCCTACAGTGAATGATACGCGGGTCTTCGGAGCGCCTGTAATGGCATCGGCCGGGCGGCCGGATGATCGAATTTCCATCTCCACTTCCCAACGGACGCTCGGCACTGGACGTCTCAGGGTTTTTGTTCTGTTGTTTGCCTTCGCAAGCGCTTCTTCAGCCTGGGCGCAGCAAATGGTGACCGTCAGCGCGCAGCCGGTTCGCGTCACTGTGCCGGACAGTTTCACCGGTTCAACCCTCGTCACCAATTCAGTGACCATCGGCGGCGGCAGTAGCCAGGTCAATCTCACCGTGGTTGGATTGCCTCCCGGCGTGGGTTACAGCTTTGACATCGCCGCATTTACCGAAAGCGGCGGCGCGAATCTGACTCTCAACACCACCAACGTTGCGCCGGGTGAACATGTGTTGAGCATTGATGCTTCCGGAGGCGCGGAGAATCATTTCCTGCTCACTTTGCAATCGGGCCGCATGTGGACCGGGCAGACGAATGTAACGGGCAACTGGTCGGCTGCGAGCAGTTGGGTCGGAGGTGTTCCTCCCGGAGCAGCCGACGACGTCCTGTTTACCCAACTCGGCGCGCAAACGAATACGGCCGGGTTCACGAACAGTATCGTGGACGTGGACACCACGATTTCGTCGCTGCGGTTCTCCCAAACCGATGGGACGGCCAGGTTTCACACGCTGCTGATTGATTCCGGGCGGACCCTGTGGATCACAGGGACCAATGGCTTCAGAATGTTGCGGGACGCCACCGGCGTCGCCGGGCAAATGAACGTCAAGATCGGCGGCGCGCAAGGGACGATGGTGGTCAGCAATCAAAACGCAAATGTTGCGGTCCTGATTGATAATCAACAGGCGCACACATTGGACCTGTCAGGGCTCGGCACTTTTGTGGCTGACGTTGACCGCGTCGGTCTTGGGGATTATCGGCTCTATCCGAATTACACCAACCTTAGTGCGAATGGATTTGGCGGAAATGCCGCGTTCCTGATTCCGCGGAGATTCATTCCTGCGGTGATCCTGGCGCGCACGAACGTCATCCGGGCGGTTCACGCGGACCCTGGTCATTACATGAATCCCGCGTTCAGGGACTACTCGCTCACCCTGGGCAACAACGAGATCGGGACCACGGCGGATTGCACGCTGCAACTTGGGATTTCAAACGTGTTCTTCCTGGACAGCATCTGCTTGATCCAATCATCCGCGCAGGGAGACCCCGCCGCAGGGGGTGTCGTGTTCAATCCCGCGTTTGCCACGAACAATCCGGTGGCGTACTTCCGGGGCACCAACGGTGGGCGCATGTCGGTGTTCGCTATCGCCGATGCCGCGGGGCCCGGACCCTCCGGCACGGGTGATAAAGCCATTGTGAATCTGAGCGCCGGTTACGTCGATGCCCTGATTGACCGGTTGTACCTGGCCCGAGACAGAACCAACTCCTCCGACGGCGCCACTGCCGAAGCGACCCTGACCATCGCGAAAGGCAGCATCCTTGACGTCAACACGGCGATCCTCGGATTCCAGGGACAAGGCAACAATCAAAACGT
>QHPW01000101.1:2400-3248 GCA_003219675.1 Verrucomicrobiota bacterium | reverse complement strand
CGGGCTTCGGTCAACTCAACATCAGCAACGGCGCGACGGTGCGGGCAAACACCATCACGGTTGGTGGCGTGACCAAGGTTTCGCAAAACAACACTATTACCATGACGACTGGGGCGACACTTGTTGTCAGCAATACGTTGGCTGTCCCCGACAAGAAGTTATCGGCGCTGAGTATGAGCGATTCGGCGCTGACACTGTATGTGAACGGCGCAAAGACCAACGCCTACGTTTACGTGACCAACCTGGTGACCGGCGGTGCCGGAAACGTGATAAACATCGCATCGGTCATCGGCGTCGGTTCCTACCCCGCACAAGTCGCGCTCATTTCCTACGAATCGGCGGCGCCCAATTTTACGGTGAACCTGCCGCCGGGGTTGTCTGGATTCATCGTCAATAACGCCCCCGACAAAACGATTGATGCGGTCATCTCAACCAATTTGCCCAGGACCCTCGTCTGGCGCGGTGCCGTCAATGGGAACTGGGACACCAGCACCTCGAACTGGGTGGACGCCGCCACCTCGGTTCCGACCACGTTCAGCGACGGCGATTTCGTCGTCTTCGAGGACACGGCAACCGGTGCGACCACCATCAACGTGATCGGCGCCGTCATTTCCGGCCAATCTCAAACCGTCGCGGGGGTCACTGTCAGCAATTCAGTCAAAAACTTCGCATTCAGCGGCGGCACGATTGCGGGGACCGGCAGGATGCTCAAACAGGGCACGTCCGCCCTCACGATAGATGCGACGAGCGAGAACCCCTTGACGGTCAGCGAAGGCGTTGTCAATGGCACTGGCGCCATCGGCCCGACAACGATTGCGGCCGGGGCGACATTGTCCTACGCCGGCGCG
>QHPW01000101.1:0-2393 GCA_003219675.1 Verrucomicrobiota bacterium | reverse complement strand
ACGGTCCGGTGTCGATTGCGGGCGGCACATTTTTAAACTCCGGCGTCGTGGACACCACGCCGGGCACGATGACGATTGCCTCCGGCGCACAGGTGACAAACCTCACTTCGGGCACGCTGAACGTTCGGGTTGATTCGGGCAACAATTGGGCCGTCTCGACGGGCGCTACACTCGCAAACTTTGGCCGGATCAACAATCTGAACCAACGTTTGAATATCAACTCCGGGGCTACGCTCTTCGGCACCGGCGTCGTTTCAGATCTCACCGGTGATGCGAGCCGTAACAGCGGCCGGCTGGCCGTTAATGGCGGGGCGATCTTTTCGCCGGGTGATTCGCCCGCTCACTCGATTGGAACCTTCATTGTTGAGGGCCGATTGGACCTGAACCAGAATGCGAGAATGATTATTGAGGTGGACCTTAATCATCCGGCGACCAATGACGTGGTGGGCGTCGATAAATGGTCGAACATTCGAGGCATCATTGTCATGACCAACATTGGCGCCGTCCCGTTCAGCGCCGGGCAGAGCTTCCTCATCGTCAGCAATAACTTCGGTCTCCCCAACACTCCTGAAACCGCGAATCTGGATTATCGATTCGAGCCTGCAACGCCAGGCGTCGGCCTGCAGTGGGACGTTGGCAACCTGATAACAAACGGCATCGTCAGCATAGTCTCAGCGCCGACCACACCCACGAATATCACCTTCACGGTTTTGGGCCGCACCAATTTGACGTTGTCCTGGCCGTCCGGCTGGCTTGGGTGGCAACTGCAAACGCAAACTAACAATCTGGCGCGCGGCATCAGCACGAACGACGCTGATTGGTCTGCGGTGTCCGGCTCGGAATTCACCAACCAGGTCACCGCGCCCATTGACCCCGCCCGGCCAACGGAGTTCTATCGCCTGTTCATTCCGTAAAAACAAACACTTTTATGGACAACAATACAGCCCGCAAAATCCACAAATGTCGCTGTGCGCGAGCGGTGGTCCTCGCCATCTCGGCCGCATTGACGTTTCAAACCCTCGGCTCCGAGGCTCCGCCCGTGCCCGCCTTTCCGGGAGCGGAGGGCGCCGGAGCGAGTACGCCTGGCGGCCGTGGTGGAAAAGTCATCGAGGTGACAAACCTCGACGATAGCGGCCCTGGCAGCTTTCGCGCGGCCCTCGAAGCGAGCGGGCCGCGCATCGTGGTTTTCCGTGTCGGCGGTCTCATCACCCTGACGAACCGCCTCCGCGTCACCGAACCGTTCATCACCATCGCAGGCCAGACCGCGCCCGGCGATGGCGTGTGTATTCGCGGCGAGACGACGGAAATCAATACGCACGATGCGATCATCCGTTACCTTCGGTTCCGCCGTGGTGAACTGAGGCGGCGCGACGACGCTCTGGGAGGTTATCCATTGCGCAATATTATTCTGGACCATTGCTCCTTCAGTTGGGGACTGGACGAAAACGTCTCGCTCTACCGCTTCATTGAAAAGATGCCCGACGGCACGGACAAGAAGCGGCCCACCGAAAACCTGACCATCCAATGGTGCGTCTCCAGCGAGGCGCTGGACCTGAACAACCACGCCTTCGGCGGGACATGGGGCGGCCGCAACGGATCGTTCCACCACAATCTCTTTGCCTGCAACACAGGCCGCAATCCCAGCATCGGCTACGGCGACCACTTCGACTTTCGCAACAACGTTCTGTTCAACTGGCGCCACCGTACGATTGACGGCGGCGACGCCAGTTCGTGGGTCAATGTCGTCGCGAATTACTTCAAACCCGGTCCCGCGACGCAGGACGCGGTGCGCCATCGCGTCGGCCGGCCACAGCACCTGAAAATGTTCAGCGAGGCGCCCACGCCCGGCAAATGGTACGTCGCGGATAATTACATCGTCGGCAACGAGAAGGTGTCCGCCAACAACTGGGACGGCGGCGTGGATTTCGACGCGCCCGACGTGAGGACCTCAGGCGGCCTCAATTCGGTCCTCGAAAGAGTGCGTGGGTCTGTTCCCTTTGCGTCTGTCCCCATCCGGCAGCAAACGGCGCCCGAAGCTTACGAATCGGTGTTGGCGAACGCCGGCGCCACACTGCCCAAACGCGATCCCGTGGACCTGCGCATCCTTGAATCCGTCCGCGCAGGCAAACCAAAGTCCGGCAACGGCATCATCCAGACTCCCGATGATGTCGGCGGCTGGCCCGAATACAAATCCGCCCCCCCACCCGCCGACACCGACCACGACGGCATGCCAGACGCCTGGGAACTGAAATACGGATTGAATCCGAATGACCCAAAAGACGGCGCGGCAGACAATGACCACGACGGTTATACGAACCTCGAGGAATATCTCAACGCCACTGATCCGACGAAGCTCGTGGACTACACCAGGCCGGAGAACAACGTGAACACGT
>QHPW01000443.1:2221-5320 GCA_003219675.1 Verrucomicrobiota bacterium | reverse complement strand
GATCGATATCCTCGTCATGGACGTGAACCCCGCTTATGCCGTAATTCCTGCAGGTCAGACCGAGACCTTCGACGGTCACTTCGGCAATCGCGGCCTGGCAGATGCAGCCGATGATCACGCGACGGATATCCTGCTCATCGAGGGGACGCCATCCGCCGATATCATCCGCTTGAGCCAGACAACCACTGGCGCACTCTCCGTGAGCTACAATGGCCGCGCGCTGCAGGCTGTGTGGCAGGATGCTCAGGAACATCCGCTGATCGAGCAGTTCCGGATCAGCGGCGGCAGTGGCAATGACACCATCGAGTTCGTTCAGGGCCCGACGGCGCTCGACGTCTCCAAGTTGAGCGCGCGAAGCACGGATTGGGTGGCGGTGATCGACGGCGGCCCGGGCGACGACGTTCTGACCGGCACGGCGGGGCGCGACCGGATCGACGGGGGCCTTGGAAGCGACACGATCCATGGCTTGGCGGGAGACGACCGGCTCTGGGGGAACGAAATCGGCCAGGGACCAGCCACGGATTTCGACCGGATCTTTGGTGGTCAAGGCAATGACGACCTGATCGGCGGCCAGGGCCGCAACCAGCTTTATGCGTGGACGCGCGACCCGCAGCCCGCCGGCGATCTGCAGTTCGGAGTCTTTGTCGATACCGATGGCGGCCTGCACGACACCAACGGCGACCTTAACAATGACGGAAAGCTCGATTCCGATGGAGTCTCGAAACCGTACGAGCTTGAAGACACCGGTCTGAACCGGGTGCTCGGCGGGCCAAATAACGATGAGCTCTATGGCGGGTCCGGTCTCGATTTCCTCTACGGCAACGGCGGCGATGACGTCCTGTTCCGTTCCAATGGAAGCACGTTCGAATCACTGGACGGCGGATTGGCCGGAGACGCGTGGAAACGCTACGCCAGAGACACGAACAAAGTCTGGTACGTGAGTGGCTCGAACCTGGCCGATGAGATACACGTTGACTTCGTCACGGAGCCTGGCCTGCTGCAGAATCATCACCTGATAACGCGGCTCACGGAGAACAACGGAAACTTCACGTTCGCCGCGCAGGTCCGGCTCGATTTTGAAGCGGTGGACGCCACCGGGAATCGCATTTGGAACCCTCAGGACGTCATCTTCGATCTACAGCATCGTGAGGATCGTGATCGAGCGCTGGCTGCGGGCGGATTGAGCCGGCTGCTCCCGCCGGAAGGCGACTTCCTCGCCATCATTATCGACGCTTTGGGCGGAAACGACCACATTATCGTCGGTCCCACCGTGCAGAAGACCGTCTGGATAGACGCGGGCCCCGGCGACGATCGCGTCGAAATTCATTCGGGCAATGCGATCCTGACTGACCAAACAGAGCAGATCATTCGCAATGATAAACCCGAGAACGCTGCCGTACTGAATCGCGGCTCTGACGGTGCGAATGCTCCCATCGATGGGAACACCAGATTTACCGGGCTCACGCTCGACAATCCCGCCGACATCGATTGGTATCGAGTAGAGTTTGAAAGCGTTCTCGCAGCCCAAATTATCGGAAGCAGCCTTTCCGCGAGCGACGGTCTGGTGCTGCAGCTCTACGACGCCACCGGCCAAACGGTCCTCCGGGATTCCTCCGCATTCGGTACGGGATTGACGCCTGACCGGTCCGAAGTCCTTATCGCATCGGCCGCGGCGCCGTCGAACGGACGACTCAGCGCGTCGGCTTCGCTGTCAGTCAAAGTGGACGGCCACCTCGCGGGACCAGTGACCCTCGCATCCAGCGCGACGGCGGACAATGCCACCCTGGACGACCTCGTTTTCGATCTCAACGACGCGCTCGCCGCGGCTGGACTCGGCGCCACCGTCGTGGCAGGGCAAATTCAGGGACGGCTCACGCTGAGTCTCCTCGGAGCCGACCGTGGGAAGTCGTTTGAGCTGCAGGTCCTGGCGAGCGACCCGGCTTCGACCCTTCTCCACTTTGTTAATGGGCAGCAGGCCGGAACGCAGGCCTCAGCCTTCCCGTTGGGCGATCTCGCTGGCGTGGCCAGGGTCGCCGGGTTGACGCTGCACGATACCGCGGACGTGGATTGGTTTAGCTTTACCTTGGCGGCTGCCGGAACAGCCAGCGACCGAATCGTCCTGACGACGGTCCAAGGAACGGCGCCCGCCTTCCAGCTCTTTGATCGGGACGGGAAGCTCTTGCAAACGGCCTCGGCTGGCCGAGTGAGTCTGGCTGGACAAAGCGCGGGTCAATACTTCCTGAAAGTCAGCGCGAACCTCGGGACAGTCGCCTACGAACTGCTGCCATCGATCTCAGGTGGCGGCGCGACAGTGATCGATCTCGCGGGGCCTGGGCAGAGGTATTTTTTGTTGGGAGACATTCCGGGCCTTCCGACCGTTAAAGCCCACACCCCATATCTTCTCAAGGTAATGTCCAATCAGGCGCCGACCATCTACGATCTGGCGGTCCTGCTCGATCCCGCCGCAGCCGTTGCTACCGTGAACCTGGCGACGCGCAGCGATGCGGTCCGTCGCGATGTCATTCTGGGAGGGCCGGGCGACGATGTGCTTTCCGGAGGTCCGGGCGAAGATTGGATTTTCGGCGGGCCGGGCAACGACGTCCTGACCGGCGGACTGGATCGGCAGGCGGAAGATCTCCTCTTCGGTGAAGGGGGCGATGATCGGTTTCAGATTTTGCCTGACCGATTGCCTGTCCTGCCGGGAACCACTCAAACTCTGATCCCAACGTTGAGTGACCGATTTGATGGCGGCGACGGCAATGACGAAGTGGTTTTCCTCGGTGGCGATCTGGATCAGTTCGGCCGCCCGGTGCCGGACTTTGTAGCGATCAAGTACAACACCGTTTTGCATCGCTACGAATTCTCGAGTCTGGTCTGGGATGCGGCAAACCAGGAGTTTCTACCTGATCCAGTCAATCCGCAGGCTTCCCTGCAGGAGTTCGCCTTCTATCAAACGCGGAACATCGAACGCACTTTGATCGATACCCAGGCCGGGGACGACGAGGTGCATGCGGATCCAGGATTCACGTTCCCGCATACGATAGGCACCTGGGGGATCGACCCGGGAGTCTTGGAGCAGGGCGGCACGCTCGCGGCGCT
>QHPW01000443.1:0-2212 GCA_003219675.1 Verrucomicrobiota bacterium | reverse complement strand
TTGATGGCGGTTCCGGGTCAGACTTCATTCTGGGCGGCGAAGGCGATGACCGCATCACCGGCGGCGACGGCGACTATCTGCTCGAAGGCTATGGACACCTTTTGAAAAGCGATCTCAGTGCGACTACACCGGATCGATACGAGTTTGTCATAAATGGCGGAGTTAACGGGCACAACGATAGTTCAGAGTTCGCCAGCGATTTGCTCTCCAATAATCCGCAGCAGATCAACGACTCCGTGGATTTTGCGAGCCATTTGATTCCAGTGACGGCCGGGCAAACGATTGACGGGCTGACTTTCCATCTCGGCGACACCGCCGACTGGTACGTTCTGAAGACACCAGAGGCGTTGAAGCAGCTTGGAGCGTCACACGCGGCTTATCTCGCAAAGGAAATGATTGCGGAGACGTTCACCAATTCGTCCGCGAACGGGCAATTTGATCCGGCGCAACATCTCTTCCTCTTCGCCGCCAAAGACACGGACTCCGGCCCGGCGCTCGCGCTCCAACCGGTCGAGTTTTTCTCAGGCGTTCCGGACTATTATCTGCTTGAGGTGAAGAATCCGCTCAGCGCGCTGGGAGGCGGCACCGGTCCAGTTCCCGCCGCGGGCGTTTATGCGATCCATTTCCATGATAACCTCGGCAAGGCGATTGACGTGCCGGCGGACGTCGAGGATGCGTTCACAGTCGGATCAGTCAATCTGGCCAACCAACCGGTCGTCATCCCGGTGGGCAACTTCTTTGGCGCCACAACGCCAGCGTCTGCAGTGTACCCGGATTTCATCGCGGCGGTGCGAGAGGATCTGACGAATCAGGAGAGTGTGGTCTATTTCTACACCGGCGGAGCGTCGTTGGCGGGTTTTGTCGTGGACGCCAACACACCGGCCCTGAAGGTGCCCGGATTGATTTTGTCGCCAACGTCAGCGGGAAACCGGCGCGCGCTTTTTGGAACTCCGGGGGACTACAATCACGACGGGCTCGACGACCTGGCGATTGCGATCACGCGGTTGAGCAGGGGCAGTCCCGTGGCCCAGGAAGCGGTCTATATCCTGTTTGGCCGCCCGACGCTCTGGGTCGGAGAGCTCGATTTGGTGGGCAACGCGGACGTGGTGATCAGCGGCATGACGGGCGCCTCATCGGTGGCGAACGCGGGAGATATCAACGGCGATGGCATTGATGACATCGTGATTGGCGAGCAGGGCGGAAACTTCGTTTCGGTGATTACTGGCCGGACCGACTGGGCGAGCGCAGTCGGCTCGTTGCTGGTGGCGGACTTCAGCAACGGCGCGGCGTCGAGTCTGGACGGATTTGTAATTGATAACGCCGTGCCCGCCGGCTCTCCGCCCGGGCAGGTGCCGGGGCTTTGGCACCTGACGACGCGCCGCGGCGGCCAGCCGGGGCATTCCTCGCCAGACAGTCTGTATTTCGGCGTTGATGCTACCGGCAATTACAACGTCGGAGGCACCGTTGGGAGTTTGACCTCGCCTTTGATCAATCTGGCCGGGCTAAGCGGGGCCGAACTCTCCTTTAATCATGAGCTCCTGACCGAAGCCTCCACGGCTTTCGACCGCGCTGAGGTGCAGATCTCCACCGACGGTGTCAATTACACTACCATCCTGTCCCGGAGCAACGGCCTCCTGACGAACACTTCCACGTGGACCAACGTCACTTTCAATCTTCAAGACTTCATCGGCCAGTCGATCCGAATCCGGTTTGTTTTCGACACTGTGGATTCCGCGGCCAACGCGTTCGAAGGCTGGTATGTGGACGACGTGGTTGTCCGGCCCTTCTTCAATGTGACCAATCCCAACATCAAACTGACCGGACCCCCCGGCACCGCCTTCAGCGTGGCCGGTGTCGGCGACCTTAACAACGACGGCCGCGACGACTTTGCCGTGCTGCGCGCGGGCACCGGCAGCAACGGCAACGTCTCGGTTGTCTTCGGCCGCGCTCTGACGGATCCGTTCCCAGCCAACGCCGCGATTGGCGCGGTCGCCGGCGCGACCCTGACAACGTCAGATTTTGATCTCACGGGATTCGTCGTGCATGGCGCCGGGGACGTGGATCACGACGGGCGGCAGGATGTGCTCGTGAGTGGCGCGTCCACGAGTTATCTCATTCCGGGAAGCGCCGTGGTTGGCTCGGTGGGGCTGACGACCGTGGGCCTGCGAATTCCGGCGGGCGGCGTGGTGGGTCTTGGGAATGTGAACGGCGA
>QHPW01000108.1 GCA_003219675.1 Verrucomicrobiota bacterium | reverse complement strand
CGGGCGCATTTCGGCACCACCACCAAACTGATGTGACGCACGTAAAGCGCGGAATGTTTCTCCCTCTCCTGGGGGAGGGCGAGCGTTAAACACAAACTCTTTTTTGCCTGCGATCGACGCGAGGCCGCGCCTTGCCCAAGCAAACGCACCTGAAAAACTCATGTACGACGCACACTCGCCCTCACCCTAGCCCTCTCCCCCGGGGAGAGGGAACAGCTTTGCGGCGTCTTTTGAGAGCCGGACGCTTCTCGTGTCATCTCCGCCTCCCGATCCTTCGCCGGAGAAAGCCGCACGACAACCCGGCGCGTCCGCATTGCCAAAGCGCGGCGAACGATTCTCTCTATCTTGCGCCCTTGATTCCCGTTCCATCGCCGTTATCATCTTCCGGCAATGCCGAAATCCACGCGCCTTTTTGTGTCCTTGGCGACGCTGGTTTGCTTCCCGGTGTGGGCGCAAAATCAACTGGAGCGCAGGGCGAACTGGCCATCCGGAAATTCCAGGTCGCGCCCGGCCTGAAAGTGGATCTCTGGGCCGCCGAACCGATGCTCGCCAATCCGGTCGCGTTCAATTTCGATGAAAAAGGCCGCGCGTATGTTTGCGAAACCTTCCGGCTCAACGCCGGCGTGGATGACATCCGCGGGATCATGGACTGGCTGGATGAAGAGCTGGCTTCACGCAGCGTGGACGAGCGTTTGGCCGAGATGAAGCGGCATTTGGGCGATCGGTTTTCCAAATATTCCGAACACAGCGAACGCGTCCGCCGGATCGAGGATCGCGACGGCGACGGCAAAGCCGACCACGAGACGATTTTCGCCGAAGGTTTCAACACGCCGCTGGATGGGATCGGGGCGGGCGTCCTCGCGCGCAAGGGCACCGTGTGGTACGCGAACATTCCGAATTTCTGGCTGCTGCGCGACACCAACGGCGATGGCGTCGCTGATTTCCGCCAATCGCTGCATTACGGATTTGGGGTGCGGGTTGGTTTCATCGGCCACGATTCGCACGGCGTGCATTTCGGTCCGGACGGAAAGATTTATTTCAGCATCGGCGACCGCGGCTCGAACGTGAAGCTGGCCGATGGCCGGCAGGTCGGCGAACCGGACACAGGCTGCGTTTTCCGCTGCAATCCGGACGGTTCCGACCTCGAGGTGTTCTCGTTCGGCCTGCGCAACCCGCAGGACCTCGTTTTCGATCCATACGGAAACCTGTTTACCGGCGACAACAATTCGGACAGTGGCGACCAGGCCCGCTGGGTTTACGTGGTTGAAGGCGGCGACAATGGCTGGCGGGTCGGCTATCAGTTCATGGAACGGCCGTATTCGCGCGGGCCGTTCAATGCGGAGAAACTTTGGTATCCGCATTTTGAGGGCCAGGCAGCCTACATCGTCCCGCCGATCACGAACATCGCCGCCGGGCCTTCCGGCGTGGCGTATTTTCCCGGAACCGGTTTGCCGGATCGTTTTAATGGCCATTTCTTCCTCGTGGACTTCCGCGGCGGCGGCGCCAACAGTGGCGTCCATACCTTCACGCTCAAACCCAAAGGCGCTTCCTTCGAAGTGGTGGAGCCGCAGCATTTCATTTGGGGCGTGCTGGCGACGGACGTCAAATTCGGCGTCGATGGCGGCGTTTATGTGAGCGACTGGGTGCAAAGCTGGGAAATGACCGGCAAAGGCCGCATCTATCGCGTCCACGACCCGGCGTTGGACAAGGACCCGCTCGTGCTCGAAACGAAAAAGCTCCTTGCCGATGGCCTGGAGAAACGGTCGCTCAAGGAACTGGCCCGCCTGCTCGCGCATCGCGACATGCGCGTGCGGCAGGAAGCCCAGTTCGCGTTGGCGGATCACGGGCCGCAAGCGATCCCGACCCTGGTGAACGTGGCCCGCAAGGACGCCAATCCGCTCGCGCGCCTCCACGCGATTTGGGGACTGGGACAGATCGCTGAATGCCGAAATCCGAATGTCGAATGCAAACCTTCCGCGGCGTTGGAGCCGTTGCTGCCGTTGCTGGATGACACCGACGCGGAAGTCCGCGCGCAGGCCGCGAAGGTCCTCGGCGAACGCCGGTTTCTCAAAGCTTACGACGGACTGGTCAAACTCCTGGGCGATGCGAGCCCGCGCGTCCGGTTCTTCGCGTCGATGAGTCTCGGCAAACTGGGCCGGCGCGAAGCCGTGCCCGCTCTTTTCGCGATGCTCCGCGAAAACGCCGACAAGGATCCTTATCTGCGCCACGCCGGCGTGATGGGGTTGACCTGGATTGGCGACACCGACGCGCTGCGGGCGGCGGCAAAAGACAGTTCAGCGGCCGTGCGCATGGCCGCGTTGCTGGCGATGCGCCGGACGCAACGGGACGAGATCGCGATGTTCTTGAACGACAGCGATCCCGTGATCGTGTTGGAGGCCGCCCGCGCCATCAATGACGAACCGATCAACGGCGCCATGCGCGAATTGGCCCGATTAGTCGGTAGGGACACGCTGCTGCGTGTCCCTGGCCCCGAGGAAACAAGCGAAGACCAGGGACGCGGAGCACCGCGTCCCTACCCAGGCTGGCAGGAGCCGCTGCTGCGCCGTGTGCTCAACGCAAATTTCCACTTCGGCACAATGGAAAGCGCCAAAGCGCTGGCTGCGTTTGCCGCGCACTCCGACGCCGCCGAAAACATGCGTATCGAAGCCCTCGAAGAACTGGCGGACTGGCCGCATCCGTCCGGCCGCGACCGCGTCGTCGGCCTCTGGCGACCGGTGGCCGGTGTTCGACAGCGTGAAACGGCGGTCGAGGCCCTGCGGCCGGTGCTGGCGGAGATTCTGCGTTCCGCGCCGGAGGGCGCGCGTGTTGCTGCGGCCCGCGCCGCCAGCCGGTTGACCATCACCGAGGCCGGCCCTGTTTTGTCAGAGCTCGTCGGCGACACGAAACTTTCCGGCCGGGTCCGCGTTGAGGCCCTGAAAGCGCTGGCCGCGCTGGACGATCCGAGACTCGAAGAGGCTCTGACGTTGGCGCACTCGGACACGAACGAGGATTTGCGCCGGGCAGCCACAATGTTGCAGGGGAAGGTGAAATCGTCGAATGCCGCGACCAAACTGACGGCCACGCTGGACAACGGGTCGTTGGGCGAAAAGCAGGCCGCGCTGGCGGCATTGGGCGCGTTGCAGGACCCCGCTGCCGACGACGTGTTGTCCGGCCGGCTCACGCGGTTATTGGCGGGCGACGTGCCGAGAGAAATTCAACTCGACCTGCTCGAGGCCGCGGCGAAGCGCAGTTCGGAGGCGGTCAAGGAGAAGCTCGAGAAATATCAGGAGTCGAAGCCGAAGGACGATCCGATCGCTGGCTATCGCGAAGTTCTCCACGGCGGCAACGCGGCGGAGGGCAAAACGATGTTTTTCGAGCGGCCCGAAGCCTCGTGTGTCCGTTGCCATAAGATCAACGGCGAAGGCGGCGAAGTGGGGCCGGACCTGAGCAAGGTTGGCGCCCAAAAGGACCGGCAATACCTTCTCGAATCAGTTGTGTTGCCGAACAAGGAGATTGCTCCGGGATTCGAGAGTGTGCTGGTGACGTTGAAAAACGGGACCAGTTACGCCGGCGTGATCAAGAGCGAAACCGCCGACGACCTGGTCATCAACTCGCCCGAAGACGGCCTCGTGACGGTGAAAAAGAGCGACATCAAAACGCGCGACAAAGGATTGTCACCGATGCCGGAAGGCATGGGCCAGATTCTCTCCAAACAAGACCTGCGCAACCTGGTCGACTTTTTGAGCGGGTTGAAATGATTTGACTGGCCCGGAGCAGCCCTGAAGCCGTAACTATTCAGTGGACTCAGACGCTCGCCCTCACCGCTGCCCAGAAGGTTTTTGTCTTTCGCCGAGACTGCGTCCGTAGCCCCAGGGAGAGGGGGAAACTTCCTCAGCTCCGCAATGCGCCCACCAGTTAGTGACTTTTCCCAGCGCGGCGATTCCGCGTTCCCTCTCCTGGGCCGGAACGATTCAATGAGAATAAGGGTGGCACGGGCAACTTGCCCGTGCTGGCGGGCTACCAGCCCGCCACTAAGGCAGCACCGAACGGTGAGCGCCTGCGACGCTCCAAACTCGGCGGCAAGTTGCCGCCGAGCACAGCCAGGTTGGCTGTGCCACCCAGTCCAACTGAATCGTTCCGGTGGGGGAGAGGGCCAGGGTGAGGGCGAACCAATCCCTGACTGCATGCAGACGGCTGAAGGCCGAACTCCAACAGGTTCGCCGGGACAAAACAAAAGACCTTTGTATTGGACCACCTGTTGTGTGAAATACGCCTGCTATTGACGCTTCCGTTAAACTTCCTCAATGAAAGATTGGATACTGCCAGTTCTAATGGGAGCCATTCCTTTTGGTGAAGCATTTTCCTTTGCCCAGTCGGCGCCATTGAACGACGATTTTGAAAATAGAATTGTTTTAACGGGAAGCTCGGTCACTTTTACCGGAACCCTTCAAAACGCGACGATGCAACCGGGAGAACCGAGAGCAGAGTCCTCCTCCGGTTCTTTTTCGGTCTGGCCGCATGGGTACTACGGTCTGAGACAAAATTCATCCGTATGGTATTCCTGGGCAGCCAGCACTTCGGGCCCGGTGACACTGGAAGTACTGAATTTTTCAACCAACGATTTCAAGCTGGGCGCTCTCGATGTCTGGACGGGAACAAATTTGCCGTCAGGTTCCAACTTCGTTGCCGGTATCTCTCTGGATATCGGACGCCATCCGTTTATAACATTCTCAGCAAACTCGGGCACGACCTACCAGTTGCGCGTCGTTGGAACCAATTACGGCGATTTCAAACTAAGCATCACCGAAACGAATAAGCCGATCATCGTGGTTCAGCCGTTCAGCCGGACGGTTTCCACCAACGGGAGCGTCTTTTTTGGCGTGGTGGCGGCCGGTAATCCACCGTTTTCCCAGCCGTTTTCTTAT
>QHPW01000440.1 GCA_003219675.1 Verrucomicrobiota bacterium | reverse complement strand
GAAAAACAAAAGAGCATAGACCAGAATCCGGATCAGTTCCTGTCGGGCCACATACTCGACGTCCGCCTGGTGGTAGCGAATGATCGCCAGGACAACAAAGCCGACGACGGCCCAACATATCGGGGGCCACAGGACGCGATAATCACGATTCAACCAGAAACGGAGCATCCAGAGTAGAACCGCTCCCATCGTCATCCCCTGGATAATCAGGAATTCCAGGGGACGAACGGCGCCGGTCGCCAACGGGCCGAAGACCAGAACGCCAAGGATCAGAGCAAGGATCCCCTTCTCGCACCAGTTGTCCAACCGCTCGCGGATCATGCAACGGCCCGGTCGGGGAGGTGTGGCGCCGTCGCGCTCCGGGACTGGCTGCCGGGCTTCAACACGGAGGCAATCATTCAACACGTCGCGCTAAAGGGCCTTATCGGCCGGCCTGCGTGTCCCCGACATCAGCGCCGGTCCGGAAATCTGGCCCGGAAAACGAAGGCATCAAAACAAACTGTAGATAAAGGGGGCGAGCGCCGAACCTTTGGCCGCCACCAGAATGACTCCGAGCATCAGCAAAAACACGACGATGGGAATCAACCACCATTTCTTGCGGGTTTTCAGAAAATCCCAGAATTCTTTGACAATGGCAAATTTGTTCATGGGAACACGATTTGTTATCGCCTCAAACAGTCGGCGGAATTGATGTGGACCGGCTTGTGGCCCACCTTGGTGTAACAATCCTGGCCGGGCTTGAGCTTCCAATAAAGCGCGGGATCAGGTTCGTAAATCTCCAGGTTGCCGTAACCGCAAAGTCTCAGCACGAGCTCAAGCAACCCCGCGCAAAGCAACAGACTGGCCGCCGATAACGTCAGGTTTTGCAGGAGACGCTTCCGTCGAGATATATTCATAAGGCCCCCGCCGGTTCCTTAAAATTGCTGCTCGTAATTTGGTTTCGGTTTCGGCGACGAGCGGTCGCGTAGAATCCAATAAGAGTTAGCATCGGAATCGAATCGCCGGTTAAGAAAATCCTTCCCAACCAGGCGCGCCAATAATCCAATGGGAGCAACAATGAGATAAAAAAAGATCGTCAACACAACGCTGGAAACAACAACGCCGAGCACGAACGCCAGGAACATCCACCCGATGTAAACCAACCGCAATGCGCGCGGAGCGACGGCGCCCAAAACCACCAGCACGGCGCCGGGGAGGAGAAAATAACGCGCCTTGCCGCGCCACCTGAACCAGACCCCAAGCAGCGTGAATACCATGCCGACCACCAGGCCGAATTTTCGCAATTCACGCGGGCCGGTTTTGAGTTGCTTTATTTCTTCGCGAAGCATGGCGCAAACGGGTGTTCAGGTCAGGATGGCGGATGAGTTCTAGTCCAGTTCAAATTCCTTGAGCCAGTCAATGTCCTTGTCCAGCGGTTTTTGGTCTTTCTTTTCCAGAAGAAAATTGCCCAGCAACAGATAATCCATGTTCGTTCTCATGAAGCAGAGGTAGGCATGCTCCGGTGTGCAGACTATGGGCTCTCCGCGCACGTTGAACGACGTGTTGATGATCACCGGGCAGCCGTACTTCTCCTCGAACTTCTTGATCGTCCGGTAATAAACCGGGTTGTCCCTCTCGGTCACCGTTTGCACGCGGGCGGAATAGTCCACGTGGGTCACCGCCGGGATGTTTGAGCGAATCTTCAGCAGTTTTTCAAGGCCAAAAAGTTTTTGTTCTTCGGCCGTCATCTCGCGGCGGATGGATTTCGCAACCGGCGCGACCAGCAGCATGTAAGGACTTTCGTCATTCAATTCGAAGTAATCGGCCGCGCGCTCGCGCAACACCGATGGCGCGAAAGGGCGAAAACTTTCCCGGAACTTGATTTTCAAGTTCATCACTTCCTGCATTTTCTGCGAGCGGGCATCGCCAATGATCGACCGCGCGCCCAGCGCTCGCGGCCCGAATTCCATGCGCCCTTCAAACCAGCCGATGACCTTTTCCGCAGCGAACAGGTCCGCGACTCTTTCCGGCATCTCCTCCTCGGCCAACTCGGTAAAGGAAATGTTATGAGCCTGCAGGTATTGCCGGATTTCTTCTCTGGCGAAGCCTGGACCAAGATAGGAGCCTTGTTGAAAATCCTTTTCGCCGTCCGCGTGGCGTGGTTTTTCAAGGCACTGGTGCCAGACGAACAAGGCCGCTCCCAATGCGCCGCCGGCGTCGCCGGCGGCCGGTTGAATCCAAATTCGATCAAAGATGCCTTCGCGAAGAATGCGGCCGTTGGCGACACAGTTCAAAGCAACTCCCCCCGCGAGGCACAAATTTCTCTGGCCGGTCTCTTTGTGAACGTGGCGCGCCATGCGAAACATGATTTCCTCCGTGACCTCCTGGATGGATCGCGCCAGGTCCATGTCCCTTTGGGTGAGTTTCGATTCCGGTCTGCGCGGCGGCCCTCCGAATAATTTTTCGAACCGGCCGTTGGTCATTGTCAGGCCGACGCAATAGTCGAAATACTTCATGTTCAGCCGGAATGAACCGTCCTCTTTCAGGTCAACGAGTTCCTTCAAAATCACCTCCACATACCTGGGCTCGCCGTAGGGCGCGAGGCCCATCAATTTGTATTCGCCCGAATTGACCTTGAACCCTGTGAAATAAGTGAACGCGGAATAGAGCAGTCCCAACGAATGCGGGAAATGCAACTCACCATAGATTTCAATTTGATTGTCCCTCCCGAGGCCAAAGCTGGTCGTCGTCCACTCGCCGACGCCATCCACGGTGAGAAACGCCGCTTCCTGAAATGGCGAAGGGAAAAAGGCCGAGGCGGCGTGCGATTCGTGGTGTTCGGGGAACATGATTTTACCTTCGTAGCCAAGCTCCTTGCGAATCAACTCCTTCATCCAGATTTTTTCTTTGATCCAGAGGGGAATGGCTTTGAGGAAGGACTGAATGCCCGCCGGCGCGCACGCCAGGTAGGTGTGCAGAATGCGATCGAATTTGACGAAAGGCTTTTCGTAAAAGGCCACGAAATCAACTTCGTCGATATTGATACCACCTTCGCGCAGGCAATACTCGACCGCAAACTTGGGAAAGGACGCGTCGTGTTTCTTGCGCGTGAAACGCTCTTCCTGAGCCGCGGCGATGATCCTTCCGTCGCGCACCAGGCAAGCGGCGCTGTCATGATAAAAGGCCGAAATTCCGAGAATCCTCGTGGACATCGTCAAGGCGCGGCTTTCCGTCCGTTGGAAACATGACTATGCAGGATCACGCGCATCATGGCGTCTGCCAACAGCTTGTTTCCCGAAGCAGAGAGGTGGCCGTTGTCGATAAAATCCGACTCTCCGTAATGCGGCTCCAGCACCTCGCCGCCGAATACGACGCCTTCCTCCTTGGCGACCCTGTCCATGCTTGCATTATAGGCATGTATCACTGTTTCCAAATCCCGATCCCGCACAAACGGCAACCACCCATAAGGTTTGTCGGAGGTCAGGACTCTGTAGTTGAGAAACTGCGGCACAAAAACAGGCTCCACTCCTTGTTTGCGGCAAAGCACCACGATACTGCGGAGATTGCGTTCATAATGACCAATGGCGCGCGTGTCAATGCGGTCCGTGAACGCGTCTGGAGTGCCTTTGAGGTCCAACAAAGCCTTGTCCGTATCCATTCGCGGAAAGAAGTAATGAAAAACCATCCGCTTCAGCAGGTAGCCCGCCGCGGTGCGTTCCTGCAATTCCCGGCCGCCGAGGCCATGAGACATGACCCACTTGCCATGGGAATCCGACCAGTCGGGCCAGAGATCCTTCACGTGTTGGACCCGCGCGTCATTCCAACCCAGGTAATAGACCGCAATGTCCGGCTGCACATCAGAAAACAGCACTGCGGTCTGGATCATGGTTTCCAAACTGGTGCCACCCGGCGCTCCCATATTGATCACCTCGTAATTCGTGCCCAGTTGTTCACCCAGAAAGTATTGCCAGGTCTCGTTATCGGAAACGCCTGCGCAGTAGGTTGTCGAACCTCCCAACGTGGCAATCCGGATTTTTCCGGGTGGTTTCGGTCGGGCAAATTCCGGCCCGCGGCATCGAAATGAATTATGCGTCATGCGCACCCCGTTACGCACTTCCGAGACGTTCGGAACCAGACAGGCGCCAAAATACGGGTGCGGCTGGACCATTCCCCGGACGGAAGTCTGGCGCTCACGGAAGTACCATTTGCCTTTGTAAAGCCGGTAGGCCAACTCGGAAGCCGCCTCAATACTGATCAGCCCCAGCAAAATGCAGAACCCCCACACGAGGCACAAGCGCAACTTCGATTTCATCTGTTTTGTCAACGATAACCAAACCGAAGGTCAGGGTCTTAACATAGCGGCCTTTTTTTGCCAGGCGTTTCGATACACTCAGATGCCTTCACGCTGTTTTCTCGCCAACGCCAGGATCTGGAATCGAAATCCTGGAAAGGGAACGCAGAGCAGCAGGTAAGCCGCTTTTGCGAGCTGGAACAGGGAATTGAGCCGATACCCTCGGTCGTAATACCCATCGGCGTGCTTCGTGTTCAGGAAGGAAGTGTTGCTGGTACGCAAGGCGAGCAGCTCCATCTTTAGATAATCGACATACTGCCTTACCTCGGAGCAGGTCATTTCCCGGAAGTGGCCGCCATAAAACTTCGGGAAATACCATTCCTTGAGCGGACAATGCGCGGAACGACCGAACAACAGTCTGAGACGGTTGCGTAAGGTGGCAATATTGGGAACCTCCAGGGCGAGCACGCCACCGGGTTTCAACACGCGTCTGACCTCCTCGAGAATTCTCTTTGGAGAAACCGGCAGATGCTCGATGACCGCCAGCAGCATAACCATGTCGAACGCGTTGTCGTGAAAAGGCAGCCTGTCACAGAGAAGATCCACATCTCGCACGGTGACACCGTGTTTCTCGTAGCGCCCAATCATGTGCGTGCGGGTTCCGGAGCGCGGCCGGGGCGCGTCGTCCGCGGGCGGTTCCGGACCTCCGAAGTATTCCCATTTGTCCGCGACCGTCACGCTGGCTCCGGTCAGACGCATTGCGAGGGAAACCACTCCCGGACCGGCTCCCAGGTCCAGCACCGAGCCACCGTCGGGCAGCAACGGCAACAAATGCGACAACAGGAAGCGATAACGGCGGAATTCCCGCCCATAATCCGCACAGTCAGGGACAAACTCCGGCTCAAGAGTCTGCAGGAGTTGCTGGGCCAGTTTGCCTGAAGGATCCATGACACTGCTCAACTGCGAGCGCGCGGATCGGGCCGCAGTCTTAGACGGGCGGAGTGATAGCTGCGCCGAAAATAGAGATCAACCCCAAAGTTCCCGAACCCGATCTCCTGAGGGAGTCCTACTGGTTTTTGCCACGCATGGGTCGATGAACGGGGCGCCCTATCCTCCGTAGCAGAATTGCGGAGGTCGGAGACTCTGCCGAGCCTTGATCCGCATGGACGGAAGCCAGGGCTCGCGAGGACGCTCGCCCCACCAGACTCGAGGGCGGGTAGTGTCCTAATTTGGTGGCGGCGGTGCTGCGGCACCGCCGTGCGCCGCGGCAGCGCGCACCCACCTCAAGCAGGTTAGGACACTACCCGAGGGTGCATCTTCTTGACACTGCCCTCGACTCGACTGGCACCGCGGAGCGCCGATCTCCGATCCGGCGCGTTTCGGGGTGCTTTTGAATACCTGCCGGGTCGGAGACCGGCGCTCCGGGGGCAGTGTCAAGAAGTTGCCCCACCGGATCCGCTCGAACTGCCACAATGCTCTTTCCTTGTGCCCGATCATCGCCCATGCTTGCCGTAACAGTCGGATGGGCGCTGCGGCGATCGCAGCCTGGCGCGACGTTCGTATGCTATCGCTCTGATTCCATGACCGAAAGCGGGCCGCTGGTCACCATCGTCACACCGTCGTATAACCAGGCGCAATTCCTGGAGCAGACGATGCAAAGCGTCTTCAACCAGACATATCCCCGCATCGAATACATCGTTACGGACGCGGGATCGAAAGACGACAGCGTCAGCATTATTAAGAAATACGGGCCTCGGCTGAAGTATTGGCACAGCCACCGAGACAAGGGTTCAGCCGACGGAATCCATCAAGGCTATCAGCAGAGCAGCGGCGAGATTCTGACCTGGCTCAATTCGGATGACGTGCTGGCAGAGGATGCCGTCGAGCGGGCGGTCGCCGCTCTGACCCGGAATCCTGACGCGGTGATGGTTTACGGCAATCGGATGGTGATTGATGAAAAGGGGCGGGTGCTCTACGTGCGGCCCAGCCTGCCGTTTCTCTCGCGCAGTCCGTACATCTCCACGATTCTTCCTCAGGAAACCTGTTTTTTCCGCCGCCACATTTACTACGAAACCGGCGGGCTCGATGCGGACATGTGGTTCGGCTTCGACTACGATTTGTTCAGCAAATTCGCCCGCCGCGGCCGGATTGCGTATGCCGGCGATATCTGGGGGTTCTTCCGCAAACATCGCGCCGCACGCACGATGCTACAGACGGCGACCATCGGCGCGCAGGATGCCGCGGTGGTCCATCAACGCGTTTGGGGACGGAAGATTGGAGCCTTGGAATGGAAATTGGCGCATGCGCTGGTGAAAGGCTACGCCATCGCCGCCGCTCCGTTTGTTCGAAAACCGTGCTGGCCGCGCTGCCTCCCACCGATGCAAAAAGTCGGCCTGGTTCGAGCCTACGTGGAGGCGTTGCACGAAACCAGCAAACTGAAACGAGTGTTGCGCCTCTTGGTTCGCTGATTCGATGGCGGCCGCGTCGGCGAAGAGTGCACAGAACCATGCCCCACCGTGGGACCCGTGGCGCCGCGGACTGTTTCCGGCACTGCGGCGAAGTCGGTGGCGGTCTGCTGACGCTGGCGCCGCGAACGCGATTCCAGGGCAGCATTTGAACTTTCTTATTCTGATCACGGGCAATGTCCTAATTTGCTTGAGGTGGGTGCGCCGCTGCCGCGGCGCACGGCGGTGCCGCAGCACCGCCGCCACCAAATTAGGACACTACCTGATCACGCCCGCGCTTGACACCCGGAGAATCCTGCCTTTAGCCTCTTATCGAGAGCAGCAACGGGCTCGTGGCGCGGATTGTTTGCAGATCGCACTCTGACGTTAAGCGCAGGCGGAACCCGAGAATTGGTTGCCCTCACGCGGGAGTTCATTCGCAACCCCGAGCGTAATATGGCCACGACCAATCTCTCAAGCACCGCGGGCGTTTCCCCCACCACGCTTTCAGGACCGGCCCCATCGCCTGAAACCATCGTGGATGCGACGATTGAAGAGTATCGCTCAGACCCGATCGATGTCCTGAACCTGAGCGATGCTGAGGGAGAGCTCAAGTATCTCCGCATGCTCCAAAGTTCGTACGAGAGAACAGTTCGCGATCTGGCTTCCCACTTCGCGGCCATGCCGAAAAAGGAAGAGATACACCTGTTCGAGATCGGCGCCTATCTCGGAGTGGTGTCCGTGAGTCTGCGCAAGCTCGGATTCAAAGTGACCGCCACCGATCTGCCTGAATTCGTCAATAACCCGCGTCTGCAGCGACGGTATGCGGGTTTTGGGATCGAGCTGGTCGCCGTCAACTTGCGTCACTACACTTTACCGTTCCCCGATCACCACTTTGACGCCGTGGTGATGTGCGAGGTGCTGGAGCACCTGAACTTTAATCCGCTGCCCGTCCTCTACGAAATCAACCGTGTCCTGAAACCGGGGGGTCTTCTTTACCTGGCGCTGCCCAACCTGGTCTGCCTCAGAAATCGCGTGGCGATGCTGCGCGGAAAATCGATGCTGGCTCCAATCAAGGAATACTTTTTCCAGTTGGACCGCAACGCAAACATGCTCGTCGGGATTCATTGGCGTGAATACACGACCGCGGAGGTCCGGCTCATGCTGGAGCGACTTGGGTTTTCCGTAACACGGCAATTTTTCTTCGATCTGTCGAATCCAGTCAACGACCGCTTCCTCCTGACCGCGGCCAAAAAGATCCTTTACGGCGCAGTACCCTCGTTCCGGCCGAACCAGGTCACCTTCGCAGTAAAGGCATCCCGGCCGCAATTCGATTTCCATTTCTGCGACGCGAACTCGTTCATCGATAGCAGCCGAAGATCGTGACGATGTAACCGGGTGCGCGCCCGATTCCTCCCGTGCGTTTCGTCGTACCGGAAGGCACCCCTTCCGTCGCTGCCTACTTTTTGACGATCTGATCGTAAATCCAGCGGTAGG
>QHPW01000438.1 GCA_003219675.1 Verrucomicrobiota bacterium | reverse complement strand
GAGGGAACGGGCCACCATGCTCGACGGCGAGGTCAACATCATCAGCCGTCAGGGAAGGGGAACCCGAGTGGACGTGCGCATCCCCATCCATCGACCCGGCGAAGGCGTGAAAAGTTGACCCCTCAGCCGCCGGTCAGCGAGCCTCGGGTCCGTTCAAATCGCGCAGCAACTTCCGGTAATTCTCTGATTGTCCAAGCAGCCTGGCGGCGACCGCGCGCAATCGGTCCACGGTTCCGGACGGAAGCTTGAACGAGGTCGGCAACGATTTGAAAAACTTGCGCTCGGCGTCATCCGAAAGCGCGTCGAAGTTCACTTCGATGGGATAGAATTGGAGTTCGTCCGGCGGGGCTGCGTTCGCGGTGCTGCCGGAAGCGGCCGGCGCGGGCGCATTCGTGGACTGGCGACGGTGGTTGATTTCGCGCTGCCATTTTTCGATGCTTTCCCTGAACAGTTCCACGGTCTCGAATGAATAACGGCTGATCGGGACGCGCCCCGCCGCCTCGACCACTTCCCGAAGACCCGGTGATTTCTCGCGGCGGTCCGCCCCTTCATCAGGCGCAACACTGGCGTTCACAACGATGAGCACGACCTTGCGGATTTGATCCATTTGAAACCAGCTCATGGCGCGCCAGGTGTTGTCGGACGCGACAATCGCCTCCAACGGACCCCGCAGACCGAGGTTGTCCGCCAGTCCGCCGTCGAGCAGGTGAATGAACGGCCGGTTGGTGGAATCGAGGTAAGCGCGCGCTTCCAGCGCCTGGTTGCGCCGGCGCGTGGACGCGGATGTGTCCGCCAGCGCGGATTGGATCCAACCCGGCTCCGGCGAATCACAACTCCCCGCGTAGTTCCGCAGCGTGACCGGGCTCAGCAGGATCGGGAACGCCGAAGAAGCCGCCACCGCGCGGCCCAGCGGGAAGCTGTACAGGTCCGAGCAGAGCAAATCAAACTGATCCTGGGTGAACTCGAAACGCGAACCGAGCGACATATCGGTGGCGTTGATCATCAGAAACGGACGCCGTCCCTGCGCTACCAGGTCGCCGAAGGTGTGCCCGCCGAACAGATGCCGGTCGTAATACTCCGCCACCATGTCGATGCGGCTGAACTTCCGCGACGCCAGGCGCACCCAGTTGACGGGCGAACAATAGAGCGCCAGCAACCGGCCCTGGATGTTTCGCTTGAGAAAACCGGTTTCGAAATCACCGAAAATACGGTCGCCGTAAAGGGCGTAGTACGCCGCGGTGAAACTGCCGCCCGACACCGACGAGATCAAATCCACTTCGTCCAGCAACCGGCGGCGGTTCCCTTCCCAGACGATTTCGGTTTTTGCGAGTTCCTCGAGCACACCATAGGAAAGCGCGGCCGCGCGCGTGCCGCCTCCGGAAAAAGCCAGCACAACGAACAGACTGTCCGCGTTGTTTGCGCGCGACAGGTTGTTGAAGCGATAACCCGCCTCGGGCGCAGCGCGCGTCAAGGGCGCATTGACCGGATAATGCGCGCAGCCGCCGAGCAGGAGCACCCACCCGAAAAGACACCCAACCCGAAGCCGTTTCCGCGGTGGCCGGCCATGAACAGCCACGGCCGCCACAGTCGCAGATGCTTCGTGCAAACCAGGTTTCATCCTGCCACCGTCCGCGTTCGCCCATCCAATCAAACCCTGCAATCGCGGATCGGCTTCGTGTTGTTTGGCCAAATTTTGCCCCCATTTGTCAGCTATTCCGCTGGCAAAGTCAAAAGCAGGGAACACCTTTTCGTCGGGCACGTCCCGAACATTTCAGTTTAAAACGCCGCTTTTCTGCGGGGAACTAACCGATTAGAATGATCGCGGCGCATGAAAACCGGGACCACCCCATCCGCAACCCCCGCGCCGACTGACAGGGTTCTGTGCCTGACACGCACCGTCGCCGAAGCCATGAAGGCGGAACCGGCGTTGGAAGCGGTGAAAATCAATCGCGTGCAGCGTTCGATTTCCGTGGCCACGCTGGGCCGGCCGAAAACGCCGGACCTTGAAGGTTATCTCACCGCGCAAATCCGGCAGATCGAACAGGCGGACACGGGTCAGCGATGCGCTTTGCTGGATGGCGCCGCCGATTGTTCGACCTGTCCGGTGCCGCAACCGCCCGCAGAGCGAAGCAGGTTGACGATTCGACAGGAAGGCGACACGACCACGATCGCCCGCGTCACCTGCGTGACGGCCCCGAAATTCTGGCGCTGGCGCGAGATTCCCTGGCCGCGGCTGGTCCCGCGCGAGGTCGTGCTGCCGGACGAGGCCGACCACGAGCGCGAATGGAAACTCCAACTGCTCGCAGCGACGTTGTGTGGTTTGCTCGCTTTGACGGCCGGTATGTTCGGGGAAGGCCTGACGGCCAAAGCCTTTTATGTTCTGGCTTACATCGCCGGAAGCTGGTTTACCCTCCACGAAATCCTGGAACTTTTGCGGAAACGCGCGCTGGACGTGCATTTCCTCATGCTGGTGGTCGCGCTCGGCAGCGCAAGCATCGGCGCATGGGGCGAAGGCGCGACGTTGCTGTTCCTGTTTTCGTTTTCCGGCGCGCTGGAACATTACGCGATGGGCCGCACCCACCGCGAAATCCGGTCGCTGTTCAAGACCGCGCCGAAAGTGGCGACGTTGGTGGATGAAAACGGCAACCAACGCGAGATGCCGGTGGAACAATTGCGGCCGGGGATGAGCCTGCTCATCAAGCCGGGCGAACAGTTCCCGGTGGACGCCGAGATCATCAAAGGCAAAACCGCCGCGGACGAATCCAATCTCACCGGCGAAGCCGCCCCTGCCGACAAGGGCATCGGCGACGGCGTGCTGGCCGGAACCATGAACCTGTGGGGCGTCGTCGAAGTGCACGTGCTGCGGCGCGCGCAGGAGAGCGCGTTGCAAAAGATCGTTCATCTCATCAAGGAATCTCAGCACCTCAAAGCGCCCTCGCAACGGTTCACCGACAAATTCGGCACCTCTTACACTTACACCGTCCTCAGTCTGTCGCTGCTGATGTTCTTCGTCTGGTGGCTCGGCTTCGGTTACGAACCGTTGCTTTCGACAGCCACGAGCCACAGCGCCTTTTATCGGGCGATGACGCTGCTGGTGGTTGCGTCGCCGTGCGCGCTGGTGCTTTCGATCCCCTCAGCCGTGCTGGCCGCCATCGCCTCGGCGGCCAGACGCGGCATTCTCTTCCGCGGAGGCGCGGCCGTGGAAAAACTCGCCGAAGTCAACGTCGTGGCGATGGACAAGACCGGCACGCTGACGACCGGCGAATTGAAAGTCGAGCGAGTGGAAAGTTTCCCGCCCGGACGCGAGCAGGAAGCCGCTCGATTGGCTTATTCGTTGGAACGCCTTTCCACGCATCCACTGGCCCGCGCCATTACGCGCTACGGAAAGCAACAGGGATTACCGGCGCTGGAGTTGGACCAGTTTGAGTCCGTTACAGGCCTCGGCCTGAAGGCCCTGCATAATGGCGGCAGTATTCTGCTCGGAAGACGCGAATGGATCGCCCAAAATGGAACAGGCGTGCCCCCGGTTTTTGAATCCGGTCCGGCAACCGGGACACCCGCCCGGCGGTGGCTGCTCCAGGTGCCGCCGACCGATGCCAGCTTTTCCGAAGTCTGGCTGGTCAGCGGTGATTTGATCGGTCGCGTCCTGCTCCGTGACGACATCCGGCCGCAGGCGCGGCCGGTTGTCGAGGAGCTGCGCCGTGAAGGACTGCAAACCGTGGTGCTGACCGGCGACCGCAAGCCCAACGCCGAACACCTGAAACAGGAGCTCCAACTTGACGACGTTCGCGCCGAGCTGAAACCGGAGCAAAAGGTCTCGGTCATTCACTCTTTCACCGGGCAGAAACGGCTCGTGGCCATGATCGGCGACGGCGTCAACGACGCGCCCAGCCTGGCCGCCGCGCACGTCGGCGTGGCCATGGGCGCCCGCGGTTCTGACGCCGCGCTGGAACAGGCTGAGGTCGTGTTGATGCACGACCGGCTGGAAAATTTCCTCACCGCCTTTCGGCTCAGCAAACGCGCCCGCCGCGTGATCCGGCAGAACCTGTTCATTTCTCTCGGCACGGTCGTGGTTTTGGTCACGCTCGCGCTCTTCGGCGGGATTCCGCTGACCGCCGGCGTGATCGGGCACGAAGGCAGCACCGTGGTGGTTGTGCTCAACAGCCTGCGATTGTTGTTCGGGAAAAGGAGCTCCGGGCCAACGCACCATCATGACCAGGCGGACCAATCTCATCGGTAGAGGCACTGTTAATCCGATGAACATCAAAACGAGGTTCCCACACTGGAGGATTTGGGCGTCAGCAATCGTGATGGCATTCGCCGCGGGCGTGTCCGGGTTGTCTGCCGCAACCCTCATAGACCAGGGCAAAAGCCGCTATCGCATCGTCGTCTCCGCGGTCGCGATTCCATCCGAACGCTACGCCGCCGAGGAATTGCAGC
Organism: Verrucomicrobiota bacterium; assembly: GCA_003219675.1. GTDB lineage: Bacteria > Verrucomicrobiota > Verrucomicrobiia > Limisphaerales > AV2 > AV2. The sequence goes on along the minus strand of QHPW01000438.1, from coordinate 3,045 downwards.
GTTACCTCGAACGCATGAGCGGCGCGAGGCTCCCGATTGTGACCGATGCCGAACCAATGGAGTAGCGGGAAATCCTGCTGGGCGATAACACGCGTCTCCGGAAGCTGAAATGGAACATCGATTTCCATAAACTCGGCACGGACGGCTTCGCGCTGCGCACCGACGGCAAACGACTCATCATTGCCGGCGGCAGACCGCGGGGGACGCTCTACGGAGTTTACGCGTTGTTGGAGGAGAAACTCGGTGTGCGCTGGTTCACGCCGGAATTTGAAGTCGTGCCGAAGCTGCAACGCGTCAACCTGCCCAAGCTGGATGAAATACAAGTCCCCGCGCTGGAATATCGCGAGGTGTACTGGACCGAGATGATCCGAGACACCGACTTCGCGGCGCGGCACCGATTGAACGGAAACCATTATCGGCTCATCGAGAAGCACGGCGGACGCGCGGCGGTTTACTTTCCCTTCGTGCACAGCCTCGACATGCTCGTCCCGCGCGAGCTTTACCCGGAGCATCCCGAATACTTCCCGCTCATCGACGGCAAACGCAAAGACGGCTACGTCCAACGCTGCCTATCCAACCCTGATGTGCTCAAGATCGCGATCGGCCGCGTGCGCCAATGGCTCAAGGAGCATCCGGAGGCCACCATCATCAGCGTATCGCAGAACGACACGTTCAACTATTGCCAGTGCGACCGGTGCAAGGCGCTGGACGATGCCGAGGGCAGTCCATCGGCGTCCCTCCTTCGATTCGTAAATGCGATTGCCGAGGACGTCGAACGCGACTCTCCGAACGTCCGCATTGACACACTGGCTTATCAATACACGCGAAAACCGCCGAAGACGATCCGCCCGCGGCGCAATGTGATCGTTCGACTATGCTCAATCGAGTGCTGCTTCGCTCATCCGCTGGAGACGTGCGCGTCGCCGGAGGACCAGCGTTTCCGGGACGACATCATCGCCTGGCAACCGGTCGCGCCCCTGCTTTACGTCTGGGACTACACCCCGAACTTCTCGCATTATCAGCAACCATTCCCGAACTTCGACGCGCTGCAGCCCAACGTGCAATTCTTCGTCAAGCACGGCGTGAAAGGGCTGTTCGAGCAAGGCAACTATTCGGGCGGAGGCAATGGCGAGATGGAGCCGCTGCGCGCCTACCTTCTGGCAAAGCTGCTTTGGAATCCGAACACCGACCTGGAGAAGCAAATCACCGAATTTCTGAATGCTTACTACGGCAAGGCCGCGAACAACGTGCGCGCTTACCTCGAGCTGTTGCGCCGGCAGGTGCGCGAGAAGGGATATCACGCCCATATTTACGACCCGCCGACGGCGCCTTACTTGAGCGACGAAGTCATTAACGGCGCCGAAAAGCTGTTCGACCAGGCCGAGCAGGTGGCGGAGGACGATAGATTTCGCTTCCGTGTTCAGGTGGCTCGCCTCCCGATCTGGTATCTGAAACTGGCGACCAACCGGGTCACCGGAGACGCGAAGGCCGAACTGCTGCGCCGCTTTCTGGCGATTGCGCATAAGGCCGGCATCACCAACATCAGCGAAAGCCGCAGTCTGGACGATTGGGCCAGGCGGATGGGAGCGGAGTGAAGCATCGAAGCTTGTTTTTCAGTGCTCCTTACGTCTTCTAAAGTTGGAATGTCATCGTGATGAACACAAGTCCCGGTCAACTCACGTGTCCATTTCCTGGACCGCTGGAGCGTCCTTTCGGAGCAAGCCGTTCCGGCCGGGCTTTCGACAAAGGGGCAACATGGCCCGGCGTAGCGGCACCTCGGCAGAGCGCCGCTGGCTGTTGTTCCCACGAATTGCGGCGCTCCACCGCTACGAGGAGACGGTTTATCGGAAGGCTCCTTTCGTTTTCGCATGCATTGGGGCCTTGAACCGGTTGGAATCCCCCTCAACCGCCCTCCGGCCACCTTCTCCCCCCACTGGGGAAGGAGGACAGGATGAGGGGGATACGGTTCTGGGGAAGCGAACACCTCCGAAATCCGGACGTGAATCGAGACCATGAACGGTGGGGCGAGACTCCGTCGAGCCCTGATCTCCAAAGGACGGAAAATTAGGGCTCGACGGAGTCTCTCCCCACCCCGGTTCATGGGGAGGAGTCGCGTTGCCGAAGAGCGCGCGGGATCACTCTTTCCTTGTCCTCCGCGACCACGGGACTACATTGAAACGCGCGCGCGAACGAGTGTTGCTCGAGACGCGTCCGCGATTCATCGTCATCATTATGCATGCCGAACTTGAACAACTGCTGGGCCGGGACGCGAAAAGTCTGCTCGAACATCATTGCAAAACCATTCCCAGGGAAAAATTGCACCTGCCCGGACTGGATTTTATTGACCGGGTTTACGCGCAAACCGACCGCCCGACGTCGGTGCTCCGGAGCCTGGCGGAAATCTTCAATCATGGCCGGCTCGCCGGCACAGGTTACTTGTCCATCCTGCCGGTGGACCAGGGAATCGAACACTCCGCCGGCGCCAGCTTTGCGCCCAACCCGGAGTACTTCGATCCGGAGAGCATCGTGCGCCTCGCCATCGAAGGCGGCTGCAACGCCGTGGCCTCCACACTCGGTGTCCTCGGCGCGGTCTCGCGCCGATACGCCCACCGGATTCCGTTTCTGGTTAAGCTGAACCACAACGAACTCCTGACGTATCCGAATTCGTACGATCAGATTTATTTCGCGCAAGTGGAGCAGGCGTGGAACATGGGCGCGGTCGCGGTCGGCGCGACGATTTACTACGGCTCGCCCGAATCGCACCATCAAATCATCGAGACCAGCAAAGCCTTCCAACGCGCGCACGAACTCGGCATGGCGACGGTGCTCTGGTGCTACCTGCGCAATCCCGCTTTCAAAAAGGACAAGGACTACCACACCAGCGCCGATCTGACCGGGCAGGCGAACCACCTCGGCGTCACCATTGAAGCCGACATCATCAAACAGAAACAGCCGACCAACAACGGGGGCTATCTGGCGCTGGAAAAATTCGGCAAGACGCACGACCTGGTTTACAAACAGTTGACCAGCGACCACCCGATTGAC
>QHPW01000439.1 GCA_003219675.1 Verrucomicrobiota bacterium | reverse complement strand
GCGATTCAGATCAGAGCGGCAATAGCTGTTCCCTTTCCATGAACCTCAGAAAGTCGCACAGGCATCTTGCCTGTTCGGGGCTGACAGGCTGGAAGCCTGTCCCACTCTGCAGCCGGCGGCCCGGTTCATGGCCGCAACTCACGTCCGATTTTTGGAGGTGTTCGCTTTCCATGAACCGCGTACCGTCAGGCCGCTTTGGGCTGGAGAACCAAGTTGTATTTGCGAGCCAATTTCTGCAACAGACGTTGTTCGGTGTGGGCAACTTTTTCTTCGTATTTTGTGAGTCGCCCATGAACCGCGTCTCCACCGGGACAATTTCTTGTTGCAGGTGCAACACAGAATTGTCCTGGCCAGTTCATGGTTCAGATGCGCGATGGTGAGGTCGTGGAAGCTTCCGATGAACCTGACTTCGGTAGGGACATCGCGCTGCGATGTCCCCGCCCGCGAATCAGCGGGCGGCATCGTTGCGCCGCTGAACGCGGCGCGGACGGCGCAGCGCGCCGTCCCCACCGGGTTCATTGGCCCCAATACGCGCTGCAAAACCGCTGAAGCTCTCCATGAACCGGGCCGCCGGCTGCAGAGTGGGACAGGCTTCCAGCCTGTCAGCCCCGAACAGGCAAGATGCCTGTGCGACTTTCTGAGGTTCATGGAAAGGGAACAGCTATTGCCGCTCTGATCTGAATCGCGCCTGCAAATCTTCGAGCAGCCGCGGCACGTAAGGGGCATAACGGGCATCCGGTACCTTGCCTTGTGACGGCATCGCCTGGATTGCCTGAGCCGCCGGCCCGGCTTTGTCGCCCAGCGCATCCAGCGCGTTTAACGCGGCCATCGACACGAATACGCCGTTCTTCGCGATGGATACCAACTCGACCAACGCGTTCAATGCCCGCTTCAGGTCCGCATCGCTTCCGTATCGTCCGAGCGCTTCCGCCGCGGCGATGCGAACGTAAGGCGAACTGTCTGCTAACGCAGTGGCCAGTTCTTCATGCGTAGCTCGCACACCCTCCTCACCGCGCATCAACATGCCCAGTGCCGCCCAGCAACGCACTGCGCTGTCGTTGTCTTTGAATCGCTGTTTCAGCTCCGGCACGGCAGCGGCTTCAAGCATCGACGCCAGTTCCGCTGCTTCGAAGACGCGCTCAAACGGATATTTCCCGGCGTTGTGGCCCATGTCGTAGGGCGAACCGCCGTTCGCGCGGCTGAAAAGCTCGCCTTCGGGCAGAAAACCGACGTCGCGGATGCTTCTCGTGAGCTCCTGCTGGGCTTTACGCAGCCGCGTCTTGATCTGCTGATGCGCCGGCGACGCGGCGAGGTTGTTGACTTCGTCGGGATCGGATTGCAGATCGAAGAGTTCCTCCGGTGCTTTCGTATTCCAAAAGATGTCCTGGACGGGCGTCAGTTTGACTTGGTCATGGAGTTGTTTCCACACTCGCGTCGTCGGTGTTTGGAACATGTAGTCGATGTGCTGTCCGTAAATTTTGTGTGGCATGTAATTGCGGATGTAAACGTAACGACCGTCGGTGACGCTGCGAACGAGGTCGTCGCGTTCGTCCATGCGTCCACGGAAACCATGGACGAACGACCGCGGCGCCTCGAGGAATTTGCCGAGGAACGCACGGCCCTGCATCCAGTCCGGCGGTTGGATGCCGGCCAGGCTCAGCACGGTGGGCGCGAAATCCACGAAGCTTACCAGGCGGTCCGATTTGCCGCCGGATTTGTATTCGGGCGGACGAAGGTCTTTGAACTTGTCCGGGATGTAAACCACGAGCGGGACCTGGAGTCCGGAATTGTAAGGCCAGCGTTTGCTGCGAGGCATACCGGAACCGTGGTCGGCCCAGTAAAACACGATTGTGTCTTCGGCGAGACCTGCTTCTGCGAGTTCCTTGAGGCGCTCGCCCGCGTCGGCGTCGGCTTCGGTCACAATGTCGTAGTATTGCGCCCAATCCTGCCGCACTTCGGGCGTGTCGGGATGATAATCCGGCACGCGCACCTTGGCGGGATCGTGCATCTGCTGGTGTGGACGCACCCGCAGTTTGCTCTCGTGACTTTTCTCCGAGTTGAACACAGCGAAGAAAGGCTGGCCGGGCTTGCGGTTGCGCCAATGGGCCTTGCGCGAGGAGTCGTCCCAGACCCGACCGGGTTTGTCGAGGTTGTAATCTTCTTTGGCATTGTTGGAGCAATAATAACCGGCTTGGCGAAGGAATTGCGGGAACATTTTCTTGCCGGCGGGGAACGGCACCATGCTCCGCATATGCTCGGCGCCGGTGGACGAGGCGTACAGCCCGGAGATGATCGTCGTGCGCGCCGGCGCGCACACGGGCGCGGAGGACCACGCGCGCGTGTAAATCATCCCCCGGGCGGCGAGTCTGTCTACGTTCGGCGTGGTGGCGAACGCGTCGCCGTAGCACCCCATATGCGGGCCGTGGTCCTCGCTGGAAATCCAGAGAATGTTCGGTCGGGCGGATTGAGCAGCTCTGGCCTCCGGGATGACGCCGTTGAGAAACGCGAGCCAGCAACACATTCCCGCCACTACCGTATTCAGATTATGCCTATTATGCATCTGAACGCGTGATTATCACGAACACCGGGTTTTACGTCCCGGCGGCCAGTCGGGCCACGGGCTTTCGCGATCAATGTAAGAGAGCATTTCCGCGCAGATTTCGTCCCGAGCCGTTTCGTACGGATCTTTGAGAATCCTCAAATATCCCTTGGATTCCCATTCCTTCAATGCTGCTCTAATTGTCTGCCAATCATTTAATCCACAGTCTTGGACAAATCCCACCGTGAGCAGCAAGCACTTCTCATCGTCCAGGAATCTATTGATCGAATTTCGCAAGGAGCCGTACGCGCTCGTGTTCATATTAGAGTGTGAAATCGAGATTGATCATTTCAAACCGGGACCGGTCCGACGCCATTGTGCGCGCAACGCATCCAATGTGGCAGTGTAAGCTGGATCGGCTGCGAGATTGCGTTGTTCCAATGGATCGGCCTGAACGTCATATAACTCTTCGCTCTCAGGATTCGGCGCCAGCCAGCGCAGGTAGGCCCAGCGCTCGGTGCGAATGCCTTCACTGGGCGGAATGATATTTGGGCCGTAGTGATGTTCATAGAAGAAGTCCGTGCGCCAGTCGGCCAGACGCGTTCCGTTGAGCAACGGCGCAAGGCTACGGCCTTGCATCCCGGCGGGAACCGGCACACCGGCCAACTCCAGCATCGTCGGCGCAAAATCAAGATTCAGCGTCAGCGCGTCCACGATCCGGCCGCGCTGCGGCCCCGGCAGGCGCGGGTCGAAAATGATGAGCGGGACACGGATGCTTTCCTCATACATCAGCCATTTGTCGGCCAGACCGCGTTCGCCGGCAAACCAGCCGTTGTCCGAAGTGAAGATGATCACCGTGTTGTCCGCCAGTCCGCGGCTGGCCAGCTTCGCGATGATACGCCCGACCTCACGGTCGATCCCGGTGACGAGCCGATAATAGTCGCGCATTGTGTTCTGAAACATTTCAGGTGTCGCGAAACGTTTCGCCCAGCGACGCCGGCCTTCGGATTATTGCGCGAACGCGGGCAGAAGCCGGAAGTACTCGTCGGACGCCGTCTTCGGAACCGGAATTGCATCGCCGGCATAGAACGGTTCGTCGCGGTGGTCGGGTTGAAATTCGCGCGGCTTGCCATCGCGGGCGTGAGGGGCATTGAAGCTGATCGAGAGGCAGAAAGGCCGGGCGTCGGTGCAGCCATCGAGAAACTCCAGCGCCTGATTCCCGAACCGCGCGCTCGCGTGTGTCTGCGGCGGATCCTTCGGGTCAATGAACCACTCGCCGGCCTGTCCCGGAAG
>QHPW01000436.1 GCA_003219675.1 Verrucomicrobiota bacterium | reverse complement strand
TCGGCAGAAGAAACAGCCACGGTGAGGGCGCGTTCGTTCCTTCACCTTCGTGCCAAGGTGGAAGTCATCCCCCACAAACAGAACAGGCGGGGCGATTCGCCCCGCCTGCTTGCCTTCCAATCCCCAGCTCGGATTCGAACTTACTCCGGCTTTTCCTGTTTGGCTTCGTCGGCGGCGTCGAAGGCGTGTTGCAATGCCACCAGGTCTTCACCCGGTTTGAGCGAGTCGAGGACAGCCTGCTCCGCCTTGAGCTGTTCGGGCGAGTAGTGGGCCGCTTTGATGGAAAGGCCGATGCGGCGGTCGCTCTTGTCGATCTTGATGACCCGGGCGGTGACTTCCTGGCCCACCTTGAGCACGTTCTTGATTTTATCAATGCGCTCTTCGCTCACCTGCGAGATATGCACCAGACCGTCGATGTCGTGCTGCAAGCCGACGAACGCGCCGAAACTCGCCAGTTTGGTGACTTTGCCGGTGACCAGGTCGCCGACCTTGTAGTACTTGTCGATGTTCGTCCACGGGTCTTCGGAGAGCTGTTTGATGCCGACCGAAATCCGCTGGTTGGTCTTGTCGATCTCCAGCACCACGGCCTCGACCTCGTCGCCTTTCTTGAGGACTTCGCTCGGATGATTGATCTTGCGCGTCCAGGAGATGTCGGAGACATGAATCATGCCGTCCAAACCCTCTTCCAGCTCGATGAAGGCGCCGTAGCTGGTGAGGTTGCGAATCTTGCCTTTGACGCGGGTGCCGGGCGGATATTTCTCCAACGCCTTGTCCCAGGGATTGGCTTCGAGCTGCCGAATGCCGAGGGAAATCTTCTGCTCCTCGCGGTTGATGCCCAGCACAACGGCGGCGATCTCCTGGTCCACTTTGAGCACATCGGAGGGCTTGGCGATGCGCTTGGTCCAGGACAGCTCGGTGACGTGCACCAGGCCTTCGACCCCCGGTTCGAGCTCGACGAACGCGCCGTACGGCACCAGATTGACGACCTTGCCGTTGACCCGCGCGCCGACCGGATATTTTGATTCGATGCTGTCCCAGGGATTGGCGAGTTTCTGCTTGAGCCCGAGGCTGACACGTTCCTTTTCGCGATTGATATCGAGCACGACGACATCGATTTCCTGGCCGACCTTGAGGAGTTCCGATGGATGCCCGATGCGGCCCCAGCTCATGTCGGTGATGTGCAGCAGACCGTCAAGCCCATTGAGGTCGATGAAGGCGCCGAAGTCGGTGATGTTCTTGACCGTGCCCTTGCGGATGTCGCCCGGCGTCATCTCGGCGAGCAGTTTCTGGCGCCGCTCGTTGCGTTCCTGCTCGATCAACTCGCGGCGGGAAAGAACGATGTTCTGCCGTTCCTGATTGATTTTGACGACTTTGAAATCGTAGGTGTTGCCGACGTATTGCGCCAAATTCTTGGGCGTGGTGACAGCGATTTGGGAGGCGGGCAGGAAAGCCTCAACGCCAATGTTGACGAGCAAACCGCCTTTGACTGGAGAGGACGACCATGCCCTCCTTGTCTTCGAGTTTTTCGATCAGGACATCAATTTCGTCGCTGATCTTGACGGTCTTGATGTCTTCAAATTCGTTGGCCGGAATGACTCCCTCGCTTTTGTAACCGATGTCCACAAGAACCTCCTTGGGGCGGACTTCGATGATGGTGCCTTTGACGATTTGACCTGCGGCAAAGCGTTTGTCGCTCTGCTTCAGGGCCTCTTCCATGGTAAGCATAATATGATTGGATACCCGACCGGGAGACTTGGCCGGGGCGAATGCGCCCAACGAAGCTCCATTGCCTAACGGACCAGACGTTGCGGTGGCAACGGAGGTAAGAGGTTAGGTTGTTGGTTGACGTTTCGTTTCTCAGCCTCGACGAACGTCCGCACACGCGGCGTTCAGGCAAGGCCGGAAGATAGGCGCCTCCACGCGGGATGCAAGGATATTTTTCGTTAAAACGCCGAGTTCAGCGCCTCGGCGCCGTCAGGTTTGACAGCGCGATCCCGCGAGTATCAACACGAAAGCGCCCCGGCTGTTCCTCGCGACTGACCACCAGAATCCGGGTCCCGGCGCGCAAGCCGGCAATTCGCTCGGAGTCCGCCGCGCCGCCGATCAACAGGGCGGTCGAGAGTGCGTCGGTCTCGGTCGCAGAAGGCAACACCACCGCCGCCAGCACCGCGCCTTCGACCGGCTCGCCTTTGACCGGGTCGAGCACGTGGCCGTAAACCCGGCCGTTGGCCTCGAACGCGTTCCCCCAGACGGCTGAAACCGACATGGCTTCGTCTCGGAGCGGAACGACGGCCAGGAGTTTTGCGGCCCCGGGTGCGTCATCCGGGCCGCTGCGGCAAATCGAAATCGTTTGTTCCGCAAAATCCGGATGCGGCACCGCTATTTTCCAGGCGTCGGCGTCGGGCGGGGCGCCGATGGCGCAAACCGTGCTGGTCCCGCCATGCAACAGCGCGCTCGTCACACCCGCGTCTCTGAGCAGTTCCACGGCGCGCTCCAGCGCGTAACCTTTGCCGATCGACCCCAGGTCGAGCGTCACACCCTGGCGCGCAAACCGAATCGTGAAATCCCCTTCGTCCAACGCGACGAGGCGCGTGCCAACGTTCGCCCGCGCTTCGGTCACCTCCGCCGGATCAGGCAGTTGTCCGGACCCGCGCATGAACCCCCAGCACCGCATCAGCGGCGCGACGGTGATGTCAAAGGCGCCTTCGGTTTCCCGGCTCAGATGTTGGGCGCGTTGCAGCAGCCGGAACAGGGCCGGCTCGACGCGAACCGGTCCATCGGCAGCACGCGCGTTGATATGACTGATTTCACTCGCGGGATTGTACAAACTGAGTTGCGCGTCGAGCCGCTCGATTTCGTCGAGGGCCTCCTCTGCAGCCGCGCGCAGCGACACCTCGTTCGCGCCGTGGAGCACCATCTCGAAGCGGGTCGCCATCGCCTGGCGCGCAACGGCTACGGTGTGCATGAACCTTCTGTGCGCAAAAAATTCGGGGTTCCGCAGGGCTGTTCCCGCGAAACCCCCTCGGATGAATCGGCCCGGCAGTTACGACAGCTCCAGTGTGCCGTAAGTGATCGGTTTGACTTCCTTACCCGAGCCATCCATGACCTTGCGCGCCTTCTCGTCGAACAGACAGGTCATGTTCAAGCGCTGGGACATTTCAGCCAGACTGATGACCGTCTGCGCCCGGACAGCCAGTTCAATATCGGCGTTGGGCTTCTTGTTGGCGCGAATGCTGTCGAACCAGTTCTTCTCGTGAACCCCGACGTCTTCGTGCGGCTCGAGCCCATCCATGGTAATGGGATCGATCTCGTCGGCAAACGGCCGTTCCGGCACCAAACTCAACCGGTTGCCCGCGTCGCCGAGGTTCAACGTGGCCTGGTGCCCGTAGATCACGAAGTCCGGGCTGGTGGCGCTGACCGTACTGGAAACGATGGTCAGCGTGAGCCCGCTGGGGAACTCCGCCAGCAATTCGATATGCTCCGGCACGTCGCGCTCCAGGGCGCCCGGCGTATTGCGGTCCGTGCCCACCGGCTTGGTGCCGGTGCACACGACGCGCTTTGGAAATTCGGGGCTGCCCGTCGCCAGCATCAAGGGGAGCAGCCGATGCGGCACCAGGTCGCCCAACAAACCGGTGCAGTACGGATAAAACTTGCGCCAGCGGAAGAAATGATCCGGATTAAAGGGAACCTTCTTGTGAACCGGGCCGAGCCACATGTTCCAATTGACCGTTTCGGGTGTTGCGCCGGTATCGATCCGGTAATTCCATTCTCCTTTGGGATTATTGCGACAGTAGTAGCCCTGCCCCCAGATCAGTTTCCCGATCTTTCCGGCCTGGATAAGCTCCGCCGCCTTGTGCCAGGCCGATGCCGAACAGCCT
>QHPW01000437.1:565-7502 GCA_003219675.1 Verrucomicrobiota bacterium | reverse complement strand
CGACCGCCAGAACGGCACCGGGCAGAATGGCGACGCCTTCTTCACCCAGTTCGCACTAGGCTTTTAATTGAAGGAGAAATATTTATGAAATCAAAAATGACCTGGCTACAACTAGCTTCGTTTTCCATCGCCTCTGCAGCGACTGTACTTCTCATAAGCGGATGCTCAACGACAGAGACGCCCGCCCCGGCGGGAACGGCAGCCGCCCAGCAGCCTCTTATTCAGGCTGGAAGCATGGTTAAAGCGTCTGGCGCGCAACTGTGGGCCCAGAATTGCGGCCACTGCCATAATATCCGGACGCCCACTTTTTATAGCGATGCCCAGTGGGAAGTCGTGATGCTCCACATGCGCGTCCGCGCCAACCTGACAGCCAAGGAACATAAACAGATCCTCGCCTTTCTAAAATCAGCCCACTGATTGAGGCGGAGAATCGCGCAGCAAAAATCGAAGCCGTTGCCGTGGCGGTTTCGGTGACTCACGCGAGAACACGAAGCGCGCTAAGTCTGGCGGCGATGGTTGCTGACTGGGTTTTGAACGGACACGGAGATCAATCGCGAGTCTCAGTGGTGCCAGGCGCAAGTTGATCGGTGATCGTTTCGCAAAATAGTTGGAACAAACAACCCTTATAACTTATGAAGATTCCCCTTCTGACGGTTCTGGCCTTGGGAGGTTCGTTGCAGTTCGTCTGCGGGGCCGACATCTCTGGCAAGGTCATTCTCAAAGGCACTCCCAAACCGGAAATCCTCATCGACATGGCTTCGTCGTTCGACAAGACATGCGGCGCGGCCCATAGCGAGCCGGTCACCACGCGCCATTACCTCGTCAGCAAGGATGGCGGGCTCGCCGACGTATTTGTTTACCTCAAGAGCAGTGTGAACCAAACGAGTTTCCCGGCACCGGCCGAAGAGCCGTCGCTCGACCAAGCGGGTTGTTTATTTGAACCATACGTCATGGGTGTGATGGTCAATCAAAAGTTCAAGATCCGAAATTCAGATCCCACTTTGCACAACGTGCACGCGCAGCCGACGCGGGGGGAAAACAAGGAATTCAACCTTGGGCAGGTGAGCAAAGGTCAGTTAAGCAGAAGAAGTTCCCCCAGCCCGGAGATAATGGTGCGCTTCAAGTGTGATGTGCATCCCTGGATGTTTGCTTACGTGGGAGTGGTGGAGCATCCTTTCTTCGCGGTGACGGACAAAGACGGCAATTTCAAAATTTTCGGCGTGCCGAACGGCAAATACACCATCGAAGCGTATCATCCGAAAACGCATGGCGCGAACCCGGGCGCGGCGCAGGAAACCACGGTGAACGGCGATACGAAAGTTGACTTCACGATTGAATTGAAATAACCGGCTGCGGCTGACTTGGATGATAATCCCGTTAGCGCGAAAGGTCTCGGATGGAGGCAGACTCTCCTGAATCTCAAGAAGCCGCGTCCGTTTTCGAAAGTCCGCCATGTCAGGGGAGGTCCATGCGCCAACAAACCGGCGGCTCAATGTCGGAAAGCTGCAACGGGTGACTGAGGCAGGTTGATTTCGATTCATCGGGCAAGAAAGGTGACGTTTTTGCCAAGAAAGGCAAAGCGCGGAAAACACGGACATCGTCAATTCCCCTGACATCAAACCATCGCGTCGGAGCGCCGCAGCTCCAGTCTTTCCAGCCACGCCTTGTTCGATGGACGCAGCAGGGGAAGACCGTCGCTTCGGATGGGGCATGCGAAAACAATGCCAACAAAAAGGGAAACATATATGCAAACGAGAAGAGAGTTCATCAAGACGAGCGCCGCCGTCGGTGCGGGGCTTGCGCTGCCATTGGGAGTCGGCACGTATTCTGCCCAGGCGGCGGCGAACAGCTCGAATCTACGCAAGTGGCTCCAACCGCTGCGGGGTCTCACGATTCTCGGAGATCCAAACGGTATTCCGGTGGCATCGGGGTTTCCTGATCCTGTGTTTCCGAATACAAACCTCTATCAAATCACGGCTGGAGAGTTTCTCGACCAGCTTCATCCCGATCTCCCGAACCCAACCAGGCTTTGGGGATACTGGGACAGCACGAACCCGGTCCGAAGGCATCTGGGCGGCGTGATTGTCGCCAGACGGGGCACGGCCTCAAGAATTCGTGTCACCAACAGCCTTCCCGCCCGCCACATCATTCCTGTGGACACGACGATTGAAGGGGCAAACCAGGCGCAAAACCGAATCGCGGTTCATCTCCATGGCGGATTTGTCCCATGGGTCAGCGACGGTGGCCCGTTCAATTGGTGGGCTCCCGACGGCGCGAACGGATTGAGCTTCCTGAACGGACCGGGAAGCGCGATCTTCGACACGATTCCCGGCAGTCCAATGCGGCCGGGCCAGGCGGACTACTACTACCCGAACGATCAAAGCGCGCGGCTGATGTGGTATCACGACCACGCGCACGGCATTACGCGCATCAACGCCTATTCCGGCCTGGCCACCGGTTACCTGCTTCTGGATGGAATCAACGACGCATACGTCGCCAGCGGAAAGGTGCCGGGCCTTGGCAGCACCTTGCCCGTGGTTTTCCAGGACAAGGTTTTTGTCAGCCCCACGACGGTGCTGACCGACCCAACATGGGCGGCGGTGGCTCATCCGGACGTTCAGGCGACGGGCAGCCTGTGGTACGAGCACGTGTATGATCCGAAGGTGGTCAAGTTATTGAAGGGTGGTCAGTACCTCACCCCTCCCAACCCCTCGTGCATACCCGAGTTCTTCGGAGACACGATGCTGTGCAATGGCACGGTGTATCCCGCGCTGACAGTGGAGGCCAAACGGTATCGCTTCATGATCCTCAATGCGTGCAACGCCCGCTTCCTCAACATCAATGTGTTCAGAGCGAATCCAAGGAACGTGGACGGGATCGACCTGGATCCCAATGCTCTCTTCCCACTGAATCCTCCCGGTCCGAACATCGTCCAGATCGGCACCGAAGGCGGATTCCTGGTGCAAGAGGTGACCCACGTTTCTGCCAAGCCGTTTAATCCATTGACGCTCACAGGCAATCTGCTTCTTGGTCCCGCCGAGCGAGCCGATGTCATCGTGGACTTCACGGGATTGGCCGGGCAGGAATTCATCCTCTACAACGACGCCCCGGGTCCGTTCCCGGTCGGACCGCCGACCAACGATTACTACCTTGGGAATCCAAAGAATCCTCTCCAGCCGATAACGGTTCGGAACAAACTCACGGGCCAAAAGTGGTCCACGGGTCCGGACACGCGACAGATTCTCCGGATCAAGGTGGTGGGTGGAGCGTACGATCCTCAGCCGGCCGGACCGATCTTGAATCCGAATCTGTTGGATCCCGCACCGTTGGTGCCTTACACAACGACGGTGGCGCCGGTTCCGCCGTTGCCCGTACCGGCGGGCGTTCCCGTCCGGGACCTCACGCTGAACGAGGACTTCGACCCATACGGTCGCCTCCGACAGCTTATCGGGACGACCGCGCCGAATGGCGCAGGTGGTTTCGGGTTGGAGTACACGGCGCCTGTCACCGAAAACGTCAAGGCGGGGAGTGTCGAGGTGTGGCGTATCTTCAATCTGACGGCAGATACGCATCCGATTCACTTCCACCTGGTCAACGTGCAGGTGCTCTCCCGTCAGCCGTTCGCGCTCAAACAGGGCGTGTTCGGCCCGGCTGGCCTAGTGCGTGGTCCTGAGACCAATGAACTCGGATGGAAGGAGACAGTGCAGATGCATCCGGGCGAAGTCACGACGATCATCACGAAGTTTGAGCTGCCTGGGACTCCGTTCGTTGTTCCTCCGAGTCCGCGGACGGGTGGCTATGAATATGTCTGGCACTGCCACATCCTCGAGCACGAGGAACACGACATGATGCGTCCGCTTGTCGTAGGCTGAACTGACATTCAAGTCCGGCTGTGTTGCCGGATTTGTACGCGCAAACCCCGACGCTTGCGTCGGGGTTTGCTGCGTTCTGTGAATTGGTATTTCCGCTCCGCCAGCTCTTCCATTAACTCCAACTGAATCTCTTGAATCTCCAGCAGCCACGTGCATTGCTGTTTGAGCAGGTGATCGAGCTTTTCGTGCAGGTGCCGGATTTCCAGTTCGGCCTTGAGATTGATTTTAAAGCCGTGTTTCTGCCCGCAAGACGCCGCGCATCCCTTCCGGTATTCCTCAGATGCGGGGTTCCGTTGGGACGGAGGCAGGATTCAGCCCGTAAAGGACCTTCCGCGTGCTGCTGTATTTGAACAATTCCGCGTAGCGCGCCCACGCGACGACGGTCCGCAGGATGCGCTGCGGGCGTTCGTGGGGGAAGTGCAACGCGAGTTCGCCGAGGATGGTTTCATCAGGCATTTCGCCTTTCTCGGACTGCCTCAACATCTGTATAATCAGGTTGAAGACGAATATTTCGCGTAGCTGGGCATTGAGCAGTTGCTTGCGGGTGTTAATGTCAGCAGCGAGAAATTTGCGGCCCTGGTCCGTCATCTCGACGCGCTGGCCCGGTGTGCTGACCCATCCGAGCAGCTCCGCGGCTTTGACCACCAACAGCAGTTGCGTAAACTCCAAATCGACATGGCGCGTTAGTTCGAAGAGTTCCATTGTTCCTTCGTTTTCGAGCACTTCCAGCAAGCCAACGGTGGTCGCCAGCGAAACTGTCGGGATGGACTGGACGACCGGCGGCCGTGTCCCGGCGGCAGCGGCGGGAGCCGGTTCTTCCGGTATCACGGTCTGTGTGACGATGCCGTGGACCTTCTGGCTGAGTTTGAGGAAGTCCGGGTGGTGTTCGTCGCGAGGAAACGGCAGCGGATTATCGAGCAGGGCGCGAATGGTTCCCGGATGAGCGCCCATCACGACTATGCGCGTCGCCATGAAGACTGCTTCAGTGATGGCATGGGTTACCATAAGGATGGTGTTCACTGGCGAAGTCTTGTTGGCGTAGAGGTCGATGACTTCGTTGCGGAGCGTCTCGGCGGTGAGCACGTCGAGAGCGCTGAACGGTTCGTCCATGCACAGAATCTCCGGTTCGACGGCTAGAGCGCGCGCAAACCCGACGCGTTGTTTCATACCGCCGGAAAGTTCCTTCGGATAGGCTTCTTCGAAGCCTTCCAAACCGACTGCATCAATGACCCCGTGCACGCGTTTATCCCGTTCTTCGGCACTCAGCGGCGAATTGGACAAGCCGACCGCGACGTTTTGCTGCACCGTCAGCCACGGAAAAAGCGCAAAGTTCTGGAAGACGAGCGCGGCGGAGGGATTCAATCCGGTCTGCGTTTTACCGCGATAAAGAATCTCGCCCGACGACGGCTTCTCCAACCCGATGATGACGCGAAGCAACGTGGATTTGCCGCAGCCGGACGGCCCCAGGATGGCGACGACCTGCTGCTCGCGGACCTCGAGGCTGATATCGCGGAGAATCTCCAGGCTCTTGCCGCCCGCAACCGCGAAGTGGTGGCAGACGTGTCGGATTTCCAGGAGAGGCGTACCCATGATCAAGCGCTCAAGGTGAAACGGGTTTGCGCCCGATGGCTTAAGGGGCGCCAAACGAGCCGGTTGAATCCTACAACTGTTGCGGCCATGATGCCGACGGCGGCAGCGAGCACGTGGAAGTCACCACGCTCGGTCGCTTGACTGATGGCCGCGCCGAGTCCTGTTGTCGTGAGAGTTTGGCCGCGATACTTCATGTATTCGGCGACGATGCTGGCATTCCACGCACCGCCCATCGCGGTAATCCAGCCGGTGAGCAGGCTCGGAAAGATGGCTGGCAAGATGAGTTTCCGCCAGCGAAGCAGCCACGAGAACCGTGCCAGACGCGAAACTTCCCAAAGCTCACGTGGAATTGCGCTGCTGCCCGCGATGACGTTGAAAAGGATGTACCATTGCGTGCCCAGCAAGAGCAACACGACGGAACTGATTCCTAGACCCGCATGAAACGTCAGCATCCCCCCGACAACGACTGGGAAAATCATTGGGGCTGGAAAACTTGCAGCCATCTGAATGATGGGTTGAAAAACCCGTGACCAGCGGGGACTGCGGCCAATCATCACGCCTACGGGAATCGTCCAGAGCGACGCGAGCGCGACGGCGCTCAGCACACGCAGAAACGTCGCCGTTGTGCTGAAGAACAAATTCAGCCACTCCCCACTGGTGATCGTCGAAAGCAGGTGGACATACTTCGCCAAGCCATAGAGGGCCCCAGTGATGATGAGTGCGACCGTCAGTCTTTTTCCCAATTGACGAAGTTGGTCCGCGCGTGAACAGGAAGATTCAACCTGAGTCGCTGTCCGTCTGGAACGGTGGCGAACCAGCCCCGCCACCCGCGAGCACACCTGCCACAGGCGCGACCGACGCAACCGCTCCAACAGCCAGGACTCGGATGCGCCGCCCGCTTCTTCGTCCGTGAACTTCTGCGCCCAGGCCACGACCGGACGCCAGACGAGTTGGTCCACGAACACGATCATGCCGAGCATTGCCAACACACCGAGCAGTTGCGCTTGCGCGTCTCCCCGTTCGATGGCCAGGCTCATGTAGGAGCCCAAGCCCGGCAGCCGAAAGTCATGCGCACCCAAAACGAACGCCTCACTCACGGTCAGAAAGAACCAGCCGCCAGCCATCGACATCATGCTGTTCCAGACCAAGCCAGTGGCGGCGAACGAGAGGTCGAGGCGGCAGAAACGTTCCCACCAGGAAAGGTTGGCGAGCCTCGCGACCGCCACCAAATCCGGAGGGATGGATCTCAGCGACGCGTAAAATGAAAACGTCATGTTCCACACCTGTCCGGTGAAAATCATTAGCACGGACGCGATTTCGAGGCCCATGTTTCGATGTGGAAACAGATGAACCAGTCCGAGTACGAACCCCGGGAGGAAGCCGAGCACGGGAATGCTTTGCAGAATGTCCAGTACCGGCAGCATGACCCGCTCCGCGCCGGCCACACGCGCCATCGCGTAGCCGTAAACCATCGT
>QHPW01000437.1:0-532 GCA_003219675.1 Verrucomicrobiota bacterium | reverse complement strand
GCGCATAAAGCGGCAGGTAGCGCACCTCCAGGTGAATCTCGGCGATTGCCCGCAAAGGGCCGCTCCACTCTCGGGCCACAGCCACCATCGCGTAGATGAGCGCGACGAGGAGACCGACGACAGCCAGGTCAGCCCGATCGAAGGCACGCTCTGTCCGGCCGAATTGTTTGGCGGTGATCACGAATGCTCACACGATGAACCTGGCGATGAGATAAGTCACGCCCGCCGCAAGCCCAAAGGGAACGGACAACCGATCGCGGCATCGCGGACGGAATCGGTGTCGAAGAAATGTTGCTCGATGGAGATTCTTAGCTGCTTTGAAGGGAAATAAGACTCGTGGCCGGAAGTTCTTCGCTTGTGCTTATTGCGGAACAAGTCCGATCTGGTCAAACAACTGTCTCAGGTGTTCTCCGGAGGCTGGCAGACACGGCAGTATCCGCGCACCACGCTCTTTGATCCACGGGTCGGTTTGAATCCACGGCTTCGGTGCTCCTTTGATTCCCAGGAGATGCTGCCACTCCTTCCTTCGGTC
>QHPW01000017.1 GCA_003219675.1 Verrucomicrobiota bacterium | reverse complement strand
GCGTGCGATAAGTGCTGACGGTCTTTACGCTCAGGGAAAGTTCCTCCGCGATCCGGCTGACGGTTTTGCCCGACGCAATCATGCGCAGCACGACGAACTCGCGGTCGGACAGCCGCTCGTGAGGCGGCTTGGGTGTGTCAATGGCCAGATACGATGCCATTTTTTCCGCGAGCGCGGCGCTGACGTAGCGTCCGCCCGCCAGCACTTTTTTGATCGCGCCCACCAGTTCCTCCGGCGCGCTTTCTTTGGTCATGTAACCCGAGGCGCCGGATTTGAGCACGCGTACCGCGAATTGGTCCTCCGGGTGCATGCTCAACACGAGCACGGGGAGTTTGGGTTTTGCCTCTTTGATTTCCTTCAAGGCCTCCAGGCCACTGCGGCCCGGCATGGTGATGTCCAACACGACGGCGTCCCAGTTTCCCTTGCGGATATGTTCGAGCGCCTCGCGGGCGTTGCCGGCCTCGCCAAAGTCGGCCTTGAACGCATCGGCCAGAATCTGTTTCAACCCCCGGCGCACCACCGCGTGGTCGTCTGCAATCAGGATTCGCATCGTCAGGTGTGGGTGGTTTCTCCGGGCCGAACCAGCGGGATGCGCACGCCGACCGTCGTTCCCTTGCCGCGCCGGCCGACAATGGTGACCTCGCCGTCGAGCATCATGGCGCGTTCGCGCATGCCGAGCAGACCCAGTGATTTTGCGCCGGAAAGGTCGCGCGCGGTCACCCCTATGCCGTTGTCCTGCACTTCCAGAATGAGTCTGCCGCCGTCGGCATCCAGCTTGATCTTCACCCGTGTGGCGTTGGCATGGCGGACGATATTGGTGAGCGTCTCCTGGAAAATTCGGAACACGGCGGTGGCGCGGTCCTGGCTCAACCGGATGTCCTTCAAATTGGAACCGAACTCGCACTTGATCCCGGTCCGTTTTTGAAAATCGTGGATTTGCCATTCGATCGCTGCCTCCAGACCGAGGTCATCGAGCACGCCCGGACGCAATTCGGTGGCGATCTTCCGCACTGCGCTGATGATTTCGTCCACCACTTCGGGCATCTCGCGGGTCTTTTGCCGGAGGAAGCGCAGCCCGGCAAAGTGGCCGGCCTCGGCGAATTTTTTATCGAGCCAGGCAAGGTCCATTTTCAAACCGGTCAATGCCTGGCCCAGTTCATCGTGCACCTCGCGGGCGATGCGCGTCCGTTCCTCTTCGCGCACCGATTGCAGATAGGCCGCCAGCGCGCGCAATTGCTCGCGCGAATCGCGCAACTGTTTCTCGGCTTGCTTCGGTCCGGTGATGTCGCGCGTGACCTGCGCGAAGCCGAGCAGGCGCCCCCGGTCGTCACGCAGCCCGGTGATGATGACATTGGCCTGGAAACGGGAACCGTCCTTGCGCACCCGCCAGCCCTCGTCCTCCGCCCGGCCTTCCAGCTTGGCCAGCTCGAGGTTCTGGTCCGGCTTGTCGCGTCTGACGTCCTGCGCGGTAAAGAAGCGGGCCAGATGCGCGCCGAGGATTTCATCCGAGCGATAGCCGAGCAGCCGTTCCGCGCCGGCGTTCCAACTGGTTACGCGACCGGCGGGGTCGATCATGAAAATCGCATAGTCCTGCACACCTTCCACCAGCAAACGAAAGCGCTCCTCGCTCTCCTGCAACGCCTGCTGGGCGCGCTGCCGTTCGCTGACGTCGCGGAAGGTCAGCACCACGCCGGTGATGTTGCCGGCGTTGCCGCGGACCGGCGAAGCACTGTCGTCGATGGGGGTCTCGGTGCCGTCGCGCGAGATCAGGACGGCGCGATTGGTCAGGCCTGCAACCACCCCTTCGCGCAACGCCTCGGCCATCAGGCTTTCGATTCGCTCGCGCGTTTGCGCGTTCACCGTCTGGTACACTTCGCTCAGCGGCCTGCCCGTGGCATCGGCAGACATCCAGCCCGTCAATTTTTCGGCCATCGGGTTCATGAAAGTCACCTGCCCCTGGATGTCGGTGACAATCACGGCATCGCCGATGCTTTTGGTGGTGGTGGCGAACCAACGTTCGATGCGCCGGAGCCGGCGCTCCATTTTGTGTTTGTAGAGGGCGATCTCGATGGTGGAATAGAGGCGCTTCTCCTCAATCGGTTTGAGCAGGTAGCCCAGCGGCTCGGTCTCCTTCGCCCGCTCCAGCGTCGCGTCGTCGGCCTCGCCCGTGAGATAAATCACCGGCAGGCTGAAGCGCTCGCGGAGGACTCGGGCGGTTTCGATTCCGTCCATCTCTCCTTTGAGCCGGATGTCCATGAGCACCAGATCCGGCTGCGCCGAGGCCGCTTGAGCCAGCGCTTCTTCTCCAGAGAAAGCCAGTGCGGAAGCCTCGTATCCGAGGTTTTTCAACCGTTCCTGAATGTCTTCGGCGAGGAGGCTTTCGTCCTCCACCACCAAGATGCGAGCCTTGTCCATACGCCGCGCTGTTTGGCTTCAGTGTGTGGCGAAACACGGCCGAACCGGCATGCTCATTTTTTTTGGCTTTCGGCGGAGCGCTGGATCGGAATCCGCACGCCCACCGTGGTGCCCTTGCCCTGCCGACCGATGATGTTGACTTCGCCGTCGAGCACGGTGGCCCGTTCCCTCATGCCGAGGAGTCCGAGCGAGCGGGTGCCCGACAGTTCGCGCCCGGTCATGCCCCGACCATTGTCCTGCACTTCGAGGATAAGTTTATCGCTTTCCTCCCTCAAGTGAATGTTCACCTGGGTCGCCTGGGCGTGGCGGACGATGTTGGTCAGCGTCTCCTGAAAAATGCGAAAGACGGCCGTGGCCCGCTCCTGGTCCAGGTCCAGATGTTTCAACCCGGAATGGAATCGGCAGCTGATGCCGGTCCGTTTTTCAAACTCCTGGATTTGCCACTCGATCGCCGCCTGCAGCCCCAGATCATCCAGCACCGGCGGGCGCAGCTCGGTGGCGATTTTGCGGACGGTGGCGATGATGGTGTCCACGCGCGCGGGCAGTTCCTTCAACTTTTCCTCGGATTGTCGCAATTCGTCAGTGGTGCCGACTTCGGCAATCTTCTTGTCGAGCCAGGCGAGGTCCATTTTCAAACCGGTCAGGGCCTGGCCAAGTTCATCGTGCACTTCACGGGCGATGCGGCTGCGTTCCTCCTCGCGCACGGACTGCAAATACGCAGCCAGCGCTCGCAACTGTTCTCGCGAATCGCGCAATTGTTTCTCGGCCCGCTTGCGCTCGGTGATGTCACGCACGAAGCCAGTGAACAGCGGCGGACCGCCGAGGTCAACCCTGGTGATGGCCAATTCGACGGGGAATTCCTTGCCGTCGGCACGCATCGCGGTCAGTTCGACCCGCCTGCCAAGCATCACGTCCTGGCCGGTGGCGAGATAACGTTCCAGGCCGCGGCGGTGCTTGTCGCGCAACGAAAGTGGAATCAGAACCTCGGCCAGTTCCTGGTTCACAACGTGGGCGCGGACGCGGCCAAACATTTTTTCCGCGGCCGGGTTGAATTCGGTGATGCGGCCGCGTTCATCGATGGTGATGATGGCGTCAATCGCGGAGTTCAGAATCGCCCCCTTGCGCGCCTCGCTTTCCCGCAGCGCGCGCTCGGCGTCCTTGCGCGTGGTGATGTCTTCCAGGCTCCCCTCGTAATAAGTCGTCCCCTCGCGGTCATTGCGGATCACGCGCGCATTGGCCTCCGCCCAGATAATCCTTCCGTCGCGGCGATAGAATTGCGCCTCAAAAAGCCGGACCATTCCCATCCGTTTGAGCGCGAGCAAAAACGCCCGTCGCTGCTTCGCGTCGACAAAGAGGTTCATCGTTTCCGCCGCCAGCAGACTCTCCCGGTCTGGATAGCCCAACATTTCCGTCAGAGCAGGATTCGCATCCACGAATTTCCCGTCCTAGACGATCCGGAAAAGTCCGACGGGAACGTCGTCGAACAGGCTATGATAGCGGGTCTCCGCCTCGCGCAGCGCTTTGCGTTGCCGGGCACGCTCCAGAGCCATGTGCACGGCGGACGCAAGGCGGGCGTAATGTCTGGGCGATTTGAGGACGTAATCGTCCAGGCCGGCCTTCATCGCCTGCACCGCGATTTCTTCATTGCCGCTGCCGGTGAACATGATGACCGGGCAATCCGGCCAGCGTGCTTTCACGCCAAGCAGAACCGCGATGCCGTCGGTCCACCGCAACTGGAAGTCCGTCACCGCCAGGTCCCAGCCGGCGGCTCCCATGGATTGCGACAACTCGCGGGGATTGGTGGCCTGTCCGAACTGGCAGTTGGGAAATTCACGGCTGATTTCCCGCCGAATCAGCGCGCGGTCGTCGGGGTTGTCGTCGACGACCAGGATATTCAAAAGATCGTTCACGGCTAACTTGCTGATTCAGCTTCAGCCAATAAGCGTCGAGCGTTTTCACCATGTTGATCAGCGCCTCAAAGTCCCCCGGCTTGACCAGGTAGGAATTTGCGCCCAGGTCATAAGCCCGATTGACGTCATCGGCCAGATCGGAAGAACTCAACACCACGACAATCAATGGTCTGAGGGCGGGTTGTTGCCGCAGCCATTCAAGGACTTCGAAGCCGTTTTTTCGCGGCATCTTCAGGTCCAGCAGCATCAGCTTGGGCGCAGGATGACGAGTGGTGTCGGTGAAGTTGCCCTGGTGGCTCAAGTAATCGATTGCCTCCTGGCCATCGCGCACCACGTGCATCGGGTTTTTCAAATTGGCATTGTGAAAGGCCCGCTCCATGAGGAAGACTTCGTTCGGGTCATCTTCCGCCAGCAAAACGGCGCAGTTCGACATCGAGGTGTTCATAGGGGTTCGGTTTCTGACACTCCGCTGCGGGCAACAACACCAATCGGATGCCGCGGCGTTCCAGCCGCTCTCGCCATTTGCGTTTTACGGTCCCGGCAAACGCCGGTTCTTCCTCCGCCCGCAGAGTGATTGAATTTGTATTCACGCTGTTATCTGTTCAAAATACCATTTGATACCCGTGGTATCAGGATAGAGTTTGACTTGCGTCCGCTGATAGTGGGTAAAGACCGGGAATTCTCTGGGGTCACGACCCCCCTTACAAAAGCGTCGCTTGTAAGATTTGCCCGTAATGATTGCCAGTGGACAGCGCGCGGCGCCCGGCACGGGAACGAAAGCCACACAGCAGCACTTGGTGCGCTGCAAATCGAAGCCGCTTGTTCCCGGGAAAAACGGGCTGGCGGGATATGGGGTAAAACCCTACCATCGATGTCCGGCAATTGCCCTATTCCCACGGGCGGTGGGGATTCTATAATGGGCAAAACTGGAAGCAAAATGTCAAGCGAACGGGAGGTGTCATGAAGGCAGCCATGAAACGCAGAGAAAATAATAAATCTCAACTGACAGACACCCATCCGCCCGAAACCAGCGCGGCGTTGCTGCGTGAGTTGGTGGCGCACTTGCGTCAGAACCGCACCCAGCTCCGGGAGGAATGGGCTCGCCGGATCACTGACGCCGAGCTGCTCACCGCGATGAGCAAAGAGGAGATCTTCTCCGAAGCGACGTCGGTGTACGACAACTACGTGGAAGTGCTTGAGACCGGCAGTGTCGAAGCGCTTCAGGCCTACGCGCGCAATCTGTCCGAACGCATCATTCCGCGCGGCGTCGAAACGCACGAGGTCGTTGGCATCGTGCTGCTGCTTCGCGACGTGCTGGCCCGTTCCCTGTTCAAAAAATACCAGGCGGATTTCGAGTTGCTGAACCGTGTGCTGGATGCCTACGAGCCCGCGGCCAATCGTATCGCGAACACGGTGGCGGTAAGCTTTGTTCAGGAACGCGAACGCATTATCCGCCAGCAACAGGAAGCGATTCGCGAACTCTCCACCCCGGTGCTCCAGGTGCGCGAGCGCCTGCTGATTTTGCCCATCATCGGCGTGATTGATGCCCAACGCGCGCGTCAGTTGACCGAACAACTGCTGCGCGGCATCCGCCAGAACCGCGCCAAAGTCGTGGTCATAGACATCACCGGGGTGCCGACCATTGACTCGACGGTGGCCAACCACCTGGTGCAAACCGTCGAAGCGTCACGGCTCATGGGTGCCAGCGTCATCATCACGGGCTTGTCGTCCGAAATCGCCCAGACGCTGGTCACCATCGGGGTCGATCTGAGCAAAATGAACGCGGTCGGTGATCTGCAAGGCGGCATCGAGGAGGCCGAACGCCTGCTGGGTTACAAGGTCATCATGACCGGCGAGTCCGGTCCGACGGAACAATCGGCTTAACCGCGGGTTCCCGTGCATGTTCCAATTCTCAAACAAGGCGACTACCTGATTGCCACCATTCAGTCGGTGCTCTCGGACGCCGACTTGCTGCAATTGAGGGACGACCTGGCTGATCGTGTGGGTCAATTTCGCTCCCGCGGCGTCATCATTGACGTCACCGTTCTGGACGTCATCGATTCATTTCCCACCCGCACGCTGCGCGGCGTCGCGCACATGCTGAGGCTGCGGGGCGCCAACACGGTCATCGTCGGCATCCAGCCGGATGTCGCCTTCGCGATGGTTCAATTGGGGCTGACTCTGGAGGGTGTCGGCACGGCGCTGGACCTGGAAGAAGGCCTGGCGTTTCTCAACGCCAAAACCAAACGTGCCGGCGGAGTGGTGGCACGCACCGGTGGCACCGCCCCGTCATCCCTGTCCAAGTCGCCTCCCGATGCCCGCACCAGGCGTGGCAATCGGCCTCTTCAATGAGCACCTTCAACGAGGAGATATGCGTGCCGATCAGATCGGACGCGGACATCGTCGTTGCCCGACAGAAAGGAAGGGCCCTGGCGGTCCAGTTGGGATTCAGCGGGAGCGACCCGACCGTCATCGCGGCGGCCATCTCCGAGGTGGCGCGTAACATTGTCAATCACGCCAAGCAGGGTGAAATCGTCCTGACCGGAGTTCACGAAAGCAGCCGACTCGGCATCCAGGTCGTCGCCCGCGATGAAGGCCCGGGCATTGCCAACATCGAGCAGGCCATGCAATACGGTTACTCCAGTGGAAAAGGAATGGGCGTCGGGTTGCCAGGCGCGAAATGGCTGATGGATGCCTTTGACATAAAATCCCAGATCGGCAAAGGAACCAGGGTAACGATGCAAAAATGGGTGCGTTAACATGAGCACAACCCTGTTTTATCGCCGGCCGTTCATCGATTGGGGCGTCGCCACGCAGGCGATTCCCGGCGAGGCCGTTTCCGGTGACTTGCATCTGGTAAAACCATTCGCGCACGGGGCGCTGGTGGCGGTCGTGGACGGCCTGGGCCACGGCGACGAAGCCACCGCCGTGGCCAAGGCCGCCATCGCGGTGCTGGAGGAACATGCCGACCAGTCGGTGATCCTGCTCGTCAAACGGTGCCACGACGCATTGCGCAAGACACGCGGCGCGGTGATGACCCTGGCTTCCTTCAACGTGCTCGACAGCACGGTGAGCTGGCTGGGCGTGGGCAACGTTGAAGGATTATTGGTGCGCGCGGATATGAAGGCCAGGCCGGCTTCCGAATCCGCGTTCCTGCGTGGCGGCGTGGTGGGTTATCAACTGCCACCGCTGCGAGCCAGTGTCATCGCCGTCGCGCCAGACGACCTGTTGATTCTGGCCAGCGACGGCATCAGCAGCGGTTTCTATCTGGATTTGATCGCGTCGGACCCTCCGCAACAGATTGCCGACCGCATTATGAGCCAGCACTTCAAAGGCAACGACGACGCCCTGGTATTGGTCGCGCGATTCCTCGGAACACGCCATGAATGAGTCGCTGCACAAGTTATCCGAGGAATACACCGCGTTCCTGCGCGCCTGTCTCGCGGCGGAAGACGAGGGGGCCCTGCATGAAGCCTACAAACTGGGCCGCAAAGCCGTCAGCGAAGGCCTGGGAATCCTGGACGTCGCCAAGATTCACCAGGAAGCGTCCGTGGCGGTGCTGCCGCATAACCTTGTTTTGACCCAAAGCGAGCGGGAGGTCAAAGCCGCGGAGAATTTTTTCATGGAAGCCCTCTCGCCGTTTGAAGCGCACCATCGGGGCTTTCGCGAGGCCAACGACAAGTTGCGCGAGTTGAATGAAACGTTGGAGCGCCGCGCCGCCGAACTCGCCGTCACCAACCGCGAGCTGAGCCATGAAATCTCCCGGCGGAAGGCGTCGGATGAGATGTGGAAACGCTACGAATCCATCGTCAACACTTCGCGGGAATTCCTGACGCTGATCGCTTCCAATTACCGCTATGAAGCCGTCAACGATGCCTATTGCCAGGCGCACGGCAAGAGCCGGGAGAGGCTTCTCGGCTCCACCGTTGAAGAGGTTTGGGGGGAGGCGGCCTTCCGGAGGATCATCAAGAGCCATCTCGACCAATGCTTCAGAGGCGAAGAAGTGCATTACCAGGCCTGGTTTGAAATGCACACGGTGGGCCGTCGCTATTTCGATGTCAGTTATTATCCGTATCAAGAGAAGTCAGTGGTCACGCACGCCATCGTCGTCACGCGCGACGTCACCGANATTCTGGCGGACAGCAACGGCAACGTCGACGCCTGCAACCAGGCGACGCGCACGATGTTCGGCCGGGCGATGGAAGAGATCGTGGGCCAACCCGTCAGTGTGCTGGTGCCGGAGCGTTACCGGCGCGATCACGAGGCTGGAATCAAACGCATCCAGCGAGGGGAGCCCGTGCACCTCATCGGCAAGACCGTGGAGCTGCACGGCCTCAAAAAAAACGGCGTTGAATTCCCGTTGGAACTTTCGCTGGCTTCCTGGCAGACCGAGCGAGGACGGTTTTATTGCGGGATCATTCGCGATATTACCGAGCGCAAACGGGCCGAGGACGAGATTCGCCTGCTTCAAACCACCGCCCTCTCCGTCAGCAGCGCGGAGGATTTGAGCGCGGCCTTGCGCGCCGTGTTGACCAAGGTGTGCGAGGCGACCGGCTGGGTCGTTGGACAGGCCTGGGTTCCCCGTCTGGACGGTCTCTGTCTGGAATGCAGTCCCGCCTGGTACAGCAGCGTCTCCGGCGTCAAAGAATTCCGCAGAGAGAACGAAGGCTTCACCTTCCTCCCGAAGACCGGGCCGCCGGGACGCGCCTGGATCGCCAAGCAAGCCGTCTGGAGTCCCGACATCACTCAAGAGGGCAATTCTCCACGATCGCGTTCGGCCCGGAAAGCCGGACTGAAAGCGGTCATGGCCGTTCCCATTCTGGTGGCCGATCAGGTCGTGGTGGTCATAGAATTTTTTGGACGGGAAGCGCAAGACAAAGACGAGCGGCTCATTCAATTCGTTACCGCCGTGGCCAATCAGGTCGGCCTGGTGATTCAACGCAGACGCATCCAGGAGCAGTTCGACCGGTTTTTCACCCTATCCGGCGACCTGCTGTGCGTGGCGTCCTTCAACGGTCACCTGACGCGGGTGAATCCCGCCTGGAAAAAAATCCTTGGCTACACGACGGACCAACTGGTCGCCACGCCGTATTTTGATCTGCTGCATCCGGAGGACCGCCAGGGCGCCGAGGCCGAATTCGAGAGATTGAAAAGCGGTTCCAGCATCGTGTCCTATGAAATCCGCGCCCGCGGCAAGGACGGTGCCTATCGATGGATCCAGTGGACTGCAACCCCGGCGCCGGACGAACAAGTCATTTACGCCATCGGCCGCAACACGACCGAGCGGAGGCAGGCCGAGGAAGCGATCCGCAAGAGCGAGGAGCACTATCGCGAACTGTTCAATGAGGCCAAAGCGATGCAGGAAAAATTGCGTGAAGTCTCGAGCAAGGTCCTGAACGCCCAGGAAGAAGAGCGCAAACGCATCAGCCGCGAGTTGCACGATGAAGTGGGCCAGGCGCTCACCGCCATCAGTGTGAGCCTGCAGTTATTGAAGCAGAAAGCGGCAAAGGTCGGCCAGGGCCTGGATACAACCGTCGGCGAAACCCAGAGCCTGCTGGAACAAACCATGTACAACGTGCACCGGTTCTCCTATGAGTTGCGCCCGGCCATGCTCGACGATCTTGGACTGGTCATCGCGCTGCGATGGTATATCAAGGCGTTCGCGAAACGGACCGGCATCAAACTCAACTTTCGCGCGGACTCCCAGGTGGAACAACTGGCGAACGAGCCCAAGACGGTGCTTTATCGTGTCGTCCAGGAGGGCCTTACGAACGTTTACAAGTATGCCGAGGCCAGGCGCGCCGAAGTCATTATCCGAAGGACAAACGAGGGCATTCGCCTTATCGTCAAGGATGACGGCAAAGGATTTCAACCGGACCGTCTGGACCTGAGCTCGAAGGACAAGAGCGGCCTCGGCCTCGTGGGCATGCAGGAGCGTCTGCGACTGGTCAATGGCCAGTTTGCTTTGAGGTCTGCGCCTGGCAAGGGAACGAAGATTCAGGCGCTGATTCCGTTCCAGGCGGAAAACGTTAAGCTCCGTTCAACCAAACAACCGTGACCTGACTATGCAAAAAATAACAGTGCTATTGGCGGACGATCACACCGTGGTCCGTCAGGGCCTCCGCGCTCTGCTGGAAGCCGAAGAAGACATGAGCGTCGCCGGCGAAGCTGAAAACGGACGCCAGGCGGTGCAAATGGCCAAACGGCTTCAGCCCGATGTGGTTGTCATGGATATTGCGATGCCTTCGTTGAACGGGCTGGAGGCGACCCGCCAAATCAGCAGGGAAAGCCCCAAATCCAAGGTGCTCATCCTTTCGTCTTATAGCGACGACGAGTATGTGCAACAATTGACGGACGCCGGGGCTTCCGGTTACCTGGTAAAGCAGACCGCCGCGCAGGACCTGGTCGCGGCCATCCGCGAAGCGAAAAAGGGCAACGCCTTCTTCAGTCCGGCCATTTCCAAACGGCTGCTGGAACACTACCGAGCTTCGGTGGGCAGGCCGCCCGGCGGGAAGAAAACTCCCAGACTCACGCCCCGTGAGCTGGAGGTGCTCCAGTTGATCGCCGAGGGGTACGCCAACAAGCAGATCGCCGGTGAACTCTTCATCAGCATCAAGACGGTGGAGAAGCACCGGCAGCAGCTCATGCACAAGCTGGACATTCACGACGTGGCCGGTCTCACCCGTTACGCCATTGCCAAGGGGATCATCGAAACATCCAAGGGCCTCGGGCGCCAACAGTCGGCGCCCTGATTGCAACCTGATCAGCTCACCACAATGCAAAAAAACCGCCAGGGTCGCGGGCTGTCATTGGCATCGGTCCAGGAGGTCGTCGCGGCCACCGCCGTGATCGGCCCGCTCAGGTCTGACCAGTAAGTGTCCCCCGCGTCGTCTTTGCAAACGACGAGGTAGATTTTTCCCGGCACACTCGACCACGTGATTGTCACGCTCCCGTTCGTGCTGTGGTTCAATGAAATAATGTCGAGCACCGAGCTCGCGTCCCGGGAGTCCGTTCCCGCCGCCGCTTCATCCGCGTCGCTCAATCCATCGCCGTCGCTGTCCGGCCCGATGCTCGAGCGCGGCGGCAGTTCGTTGTCCTCAATCGTGATGGTGCCGCTGCCGGGCGCGCCGACGTTGTAGGTCGCGTTGGTTGAAATCGTGAGCACGACGGTCTCGGGGCCTTCCAGTTCCTTGTCGTCCACCGGCACGATCGTGAGCACGGTGGAAGTCGCGCCCGCTGGAAAAGTCACAAATTCCGGCATGTCGCCTTGCGGACGCCGATAATCGTCCCATTTGGTCGCCGTCCCGCTTAAATGGTAATACACGGCCAAAGAAGCGCTCGCAACACCCGTCCGGGTGAAAGTAAAGGCCCCGGGTTTCTGCCCGCGTTCAAAAGCTTGCGCGACGGTGGCCCTCACGGACACCGTCGGGAGGGCGTTGGTCGCGAGGAAGTTTGTCGCGGCGAAAGCGCGGCGCCCATCGGGCCATTGAGCTTCAGCTTCCACCCACTGTGATCCTGGGTTAAGCGGAGTCAGAGTGGACTCGCTGCCGAAGGCCGGCTCCTGGTCGCGCGCTTCCCACACCACGCGCGCCCTGGTCAGGTCCATGCCTGGAACTTGAAGCGAAGCCGTCACCGAACTGCCCACGCCTGCCTGCGCCGGCAAGCCTGTGATCTGGGCCGGAAGCGAACTCCACGATTGCGTTGTGGCCCGGGTCAGCGTGGCCACGAACGCCAGACTGGCGATCGCGCGCGCCTGTTCCACCGCCACGAACTCGGTGCTGGTGTTGAAGGTATCCGCCCAGCGATCATAGAATGGAAAAGGCGCGGCGGTCGCGCCGTCCGTCGGGAAGGTCAGCCCGCCGAGTTCCCCTCCGTAATTGTTCAGGTATTGAAATCCGGCTTGAATGTTCCCCAATGGAACGCCTGTAGGCGGCAGGACGCGCCGATCGTTCTGCGCGTATTGGTGAACGATTTCGCGCTGCCGTTTCCACCCCAGGCCGGTGAGGTAGGTGACGTTGACTGGATTGCAGCCGCTCTCATAGTTCAGGTTGCTCAGGATGGCGTCGAGGTATTCGCGGCGCGGATCGGTCAGAGCGTCGGGGCGCGGAAAAAGCTGGTACGCGACCGCGATATCGAAAGCGCGTTCGCTGGAGAAATACCATCCGGCGTTGCGAACCCGTTTGTTTTCGGAGGGAAAACTGGTGCCGTAAGCGTTGTTTTGCGCCCAGCGGAGCTGGTCCTCGGCGCCTTTGACGATTTCGTTCTGGCATTTGGTGAGGTAAACCGGATCCAACTCGCCCAATTTGCGGCGGCCGGTCTTCACCGCGAGCGCGTAACTGCGGGCCGCGCAACCGTAGCCCTCGAACAAACGCCACCAGCTCCAAAGAATCGTGGCCGGGTCGGCCGGGTTGTACCAGGCCTTCAGTTGAGCGTGATACGCCGGGTCGCCTGTGGCCAGGAACAGCTCGCATGCCGCCCAGGCCAGTTCGTCGTCGTGGGTGAACGTGTCCCCATAATGCGTGAGCTTTTGATACGCGCCGTCCTTCCCATATTTGGCGATCGCGTTGGTCAGGAATTGCCAGCCCAATTGCGCCTTGGCCAGATAATTGGTCGCGGCGTCGGGAAATTGCTTTTTGAACAGCGGCGAGGACCCGCACTGCGCCAGCGCCGCGACTGCGGCAGCGGTCGCGGAGGTGTTTTTGGGCCAGACCACCTGTGCATCGCCCCGGTCGGGCAATACGTCGTCTTCATACTCGCGGTTCCGTGGATAGACTAAAAAGTAAAATCCGCCGTCAGCGTCCTGCATCTTCGCCAGAAAATCCGCCTCCCATTTCGCTTCTTGCAACAAATCGCTTTTGCCGTCGCCGCTCTCCGGAATCCCGAGATTGTCGAAGTCGCCAACGCCGGCAAAGGCATCGACTGCAAAGACGAGGTAATGAATCAACGCCGCGCTGTTAATCGTGTATTTGCTGTAATCGCCCGCGTCGTGATGGCCGCCGGACACATTCACTTGTCCTTTGTTCACGAAAGGGAAGCGCTGCGCGACCTCGTTCGTGAGCCGCGGCGCGGTTTGCGCCGGATTGTCCGAATTGTTCTGCCTCGCGTAGTTGGATATCGTGTTCCAGGTGAATGCGAAGGAGGACTGCGGCGAAGGAACACTGGCTAGCGCCCGGTGACAGGGATTGTGCGTGAAACGCGTGAACGGCAGCGCGTTGTTTGTCCCGCAACGCTGATGATACAACCCCAACGCGTAGGTTCGCACAGACGCCATCGCCATGGCATCATCGATCAAAAACGGCAGCGACGCGCCGAGTCCGGGCACCACCAGCCGGTATTCTCCCGCGTTGGTGAAGCTGCCGAAATCGGCCTCGAAGACCTTTTGATACGGCGCCGGCGTGTAGGTGTAACCGGCGTCCGGCCGGGGCCGCAACATGCCTTGGAAAACTTCGGCGGCCGTCTTGACATCAACGAGTTTGAAGCCGGCCGAGGCGGGAATGTTCATCTCCCCCAGGCTGCCGAGGTAATAGCCGACCATCGCCCTTTTCGGAAACGACGACACGTAGCCCACCTGGTTGACGTGAATGGCCGGGTTGGTGCGCAACGGATCCATCGTGGCGACGAATTGCGAATCCGTCGGCCAGGTGCTGGCGATCACGGTCTGGACCTGGACGGTCTGACCTTCAGAAATCGGAGCGGCGAGCTGCAGAAAAAGGCAATTACCGATGCGCAAATCCCGTTGTTTGAGCGGCGCGTAAGTCACGCGCCGTTTGAAGCCGACCCGTTGGATGGGAACCTGCTGAGTCCCGGCCGTAACCATCAAATCTCCGGAGGAGGGTAACTGGAGTTGGCCGGCCGCACTTACAAAATCCCAGGTTGTCACGCGCGCGGGGTCCGGCGGCTTGGTGTTGATCAGGTCAAGCTCCAACAGGTCAGGCGCGAGGATAAGCAACCGCGATGCCCCCGGAGCCGGCGTCGCGAGCGACGGGTCGTTTGGAATTGGCGAGTCCGCCGCCAACGCCTGCGCCAGCAGCAAGCTCACAGCGATGCCTGCAATAATTCTTTTGCGCACGTTGTCACGGTCAGCCGGCAGCCCCTGACAATCATCCTCGCAGCCCCGGCAGAAACCGCTACAACCTATTCCCGTAAGTGCCCCAAACCACAATGGGGTGAAGACCCTAAAAATTTTTCCTCATGCTCGCGGACCGAGCCAAACGAAACGGAAACAACCCGGGTGCAGACAACGTTCCCGTGATTGGCACAGGTTCGGTCAGTTCACCACCCGCACCTGGTAGTAACGCTCTCTGGCCGCGCCTCCGGTGTCGTCAATCCATAAAGTGAAGGAATCGGTCGCAGTGATGTCGCTGCTGAGGTTGGTCCAATCGCTTTCAGACAAGCTGTTTTTATACGCCACTCGATAGACACGGCCCGGCTCGCTGCTCCAGGAAAGTTGCGTGCCGCCATCAGAATTCGGAATGACCGATGTGATTCTCAGCGTGTCGTCCGCGATCGTCACGGTGGCGCTGCTCGGCGAGCCGACGTGGTACGCAACATTGGGAACAATCGTAAGGACAACTTGCTTGGAACCCGCGCTGCCGGGCTCACCCACCGGATAGATAGTCAGAGCCGTGGAAGCCGCGCCTGCGGGAATCGTGACCGACTCCAGCATAATCCCTTCCGCGCGCCGATAATCAATCCATTTGGTCGCTGTGCCCGCGAACAAAAAGTTCACCGTCAAGGACTCCTCTGCGCCGCCACTGCGTGTAAAGGTAAAAGTGCCGGGGTCAGGGCCGACTCGCGACGCCTTGTCGTCGGTTGCAATCACTGTCACGGCGGGCACGGCCGGCGGAGGCGTCCCCAGATCGTTGTCAAGCAAAGTGAGCGTCACGTAGTACGGCGTGCCAACGTTATAGTCCGGCCCCGACTGAATCGTCAGTGTTGCCGTCTCGTTCCCTTCCACCTCCGTGTCGTCCACTGCCATGATCGTGAAGGTCGCGGAGCTGGCTCCGGCGGGAATGGTGAACGCGCTTGGCATGTCACCTTCCAAAAGGCGTCGGTAATCATTCCACTTGGTCGCCGTACCGGTCGGCGTCAATGTCACCGTCAGGTTGCTGATCGTGCTGCCCGTGCGCGCGAGGGTGAATGACGCCGTATCGTTGGTGCCTTCCGTCGCGGTCGTGTCCGCGCTGACAATGGTTACGGTCGGAAGGTCGTTCTCGGCGAAGAGATTCGCCGCCGCAAACACACGTCGGCCATCCGGCCACTGCGCTTCCGCTTCCACCCACTGCCCCCCATAGCTCGTCGGCACAAAGGTGAAGTTCGTGCCGTAGGCCGGTTCCTGGCCGCGCGCTTCCCATACAATGCGCGCGCCGCTCAAATCCATCCCCGGCGCCTGCAACGTGGCGGTCACCGGCGTGTTGGTTGAGACTTGCGCGGGCAAACCCAGAATCCGCGCCGCGGCTGAACTCCAAGCCTGCGTTTTGACCGAGGTCAGAGTGGAGACGAACGCCAGGCTGGCCAGACTGCGCGCCTGGTCCACCGCCACAAACTCGGTGGTGACGTTGAAGCTGTCCGCCCAACGGTCATAGAACGGATACGGCGCGCTCGCGGCGCCGTCCTGCGGGAAGCAGAGCGCGCCGAGTTCGCTCTTGTAGGGATCGAGATAAGCGAAGCTGGCCTGGATGTTGCCCAGCGGAAGGCCCGAAGGCGGCAACACCCGCCGGTCGTTTTGCGCGTATTGATGGCCTTCGTAGTTCAGGTTGCTGAGGATGGCGTCGAGATAGTCACGTCGCGAGTCGGTCGGCGCATCGGGGCGGGGATAGAGCTGATAGGCCACCGTCATGTCAAAGGCCTGTTCGCTGGAAAAATACCAGCCCGCGTCGCGATCGCGCTTGCTTTCGGAGGGAAAACTGGTCCCGTAAGCGTTGTTCTGCGCCCGGCGAAGCTGGTCTGCGGCGCCATTGGCGATTTCGTTCTGGCATTTGGTGAGGTAAACCGGGTCCAGCTCGTTCAATTTACGCCGGCCCGTTTTCACCGCGAAGGCGTAACTGCGCGTGGCGCAACCATACCCGCCATACAGCCGCCACCAGCCCCACTGCAACGTCTTCGCATCGGTGGGATCAAACCATTCTTTGAGCTTTTGATGAAACGACGGATCACCGGTGGCCAGGAACATTTCGCAAGCTGCCCACGCCAGCTCGTCGTCATGGGTAAAATCATCCCCGTAGTGCGTGATCTTTTGATACGCACCCGCCTTTCCATATTTCGCAATCGCATTGGTCAGAAACTGCCAGCCCAGCCGCGCTTTGGCCAGGTAGTGGGTTGCCGCATCAGGGAATTGGCTTTTGAACAACGGTGAAGAACCGCACTGCGCCAGCGCCGCCACCGCCGCGGCAGTCGCGGCGGTGTTTTTTGGCCAGACCACCTGTGGGTCGCCGTGGTCGGGCAGAATATCCCATTCGTATTCGCGATCCCGCGGATACACCAAGAAATAAAATCCCCCGTCGGCGTCCTGCATCTTCGCCAGAAAATCCGCTTCCCATTTTGCCTCCTCCAGCAAATCGCTCTTGCCATCGCCGCTCTCCGGGATGCCCAGATTATCGAGTTGCCCCACGCCGTTGAAGGCATCCGCGGCAAACACCAGGTAATGAATCAGGGCCGCGCTGTTGATCGTGTATTTGCTGTAATCGCCCGCGTCGTGGTGGCCGCCAGAAACATCCACAGGCCCCTGGTTCACGAACGGATAGAGCTGCACTGCTTCGTTGTCGAGCCGCGGCGCGATTTGCGGCGGGTTGTCCGAATTGAGCTGCGACGTATACTTGGAAATCGTGTTCCAGGTAAACGTGAACAAGGCCTGAGGTGAAGGAACGCTCGCCGGCGTCATGTGACACGGACCGTCGGTGAAGCGCGTGAACGGCAGCGCGTGGTTGGTCCCGCAACGCTGATGGTAAAGCCCCAGCGCATACGTGCGCGCAAACGCCATCGCGATGCCGTCATCAATCAAAAACGGCAGCGACGCGCCCAGACCCGGAACCACCAGCCGGTATTTGCCCGGCCGGGTGAAAATGCTGAAGTCGGCCTGGAGGACCTTCTGGTAGGGCCTGGGGGAATAATCGTACCCGAGGTCAAGCCGCGCGGACAACTGGCCCTGATATACCTGTTCGCCCGTGTTCGCATCCACCAGCGTGAAACCGAGCGAGGCCGGGATGATCATTTCTCCGAGGTTGCCGAGGTAGCAGCCGATGATGGCCTTCTTGGGGAACGACGGCACGTAACCTTCCTGGTTCACATGAATCGCCGGGCTGTAGCGGAGCGGACCCATCGTCGCGACGAACCGCATATTTGCGCCCCATAGCGCGCCGCTGGGATTTCTGACTTCGACGGTTTGGTTGTCGGCGATCGGCGCGGCCAGTTGCAGATAAAGCCAGTTGTCGATGCGGAGGTCGCGCGCGGCGAGCGGGGCGTAAAGCGGACGTCACCGCGAACTCCGACAGTGCAGGCGCCTGGAGCTGTGAGCTGGAATTGACGAAGTCCCACTGCGTCACACGCGCCGGATCAGGCTGCTTGGTGTTGATCAGTCGCAACTCGAGCAGGGTGGGCGACAGGATGTTGAGCCCGTTGTCGCCCGGTTTTGGCAGTTGCAGCGCAATGTAATCCACCACGCTCATCGCGGGCGGCGTGTTGGACCCGTTCACCGGCGGCGGGTTCGTCGCTGAAGAGTTGCTGACGAGCACCGACACAGAGTTTGCCGTCGCTTGATTGCCGGCCTGGTCGCGGGCCACGGCGGTCAACGTGTGCGAACCATCCGTGGCAACGGTGGTGTTCCAATTCAAGTTGTAAGGTGCCGAAAGAACCTCAGGGCCAAGATTTGTCCCATCCAGTTTGAACTGCACCCCCGCCACGCCGACGTTGTCGGATGCATTGGCGGAAATGGTGACCGACGAACCGGACACCGCCGCGTTGTTCGCCGGCGCAATCAGGGAAACCGTGGGCGCATTCGTGTCGTCCGGTGGAGGCCCGCCGTCGTTGTCGAGAATCGTGATCGTCACGCTGTTCAGGGCGCCGACGTTGTAGTAGTCCGGACCCGGCTGAATCTTCAGTGTCGCCGTCTCCGTTCCTTCAACCACCGCGTCGTCCACCGCCATCAACCGGATGGTCACCGAACTGGCACCAGCCGGAATCGTGAACGTGTCTGGCATGTCGCCTTGCACCGGACGACGGTAATCATCCCACTTCGTCGCTGTGCCGCCGGGCGCAAGTGTTACCGCCAGGTCGCCGGCAGTGCTTCCCGTGCGCGTCAGCGTGAAGGAGGCGGTGTCGGTCGCGCCTTCTGTCGCGGTCGCCGGAGTCGAGTTGCTGACGAGCACCGACACAGCGTTCGCCGTTGTTTGATTGCCGGCCTGGTCACGGGCCACGGCCGTCAATGTGTGCAACCCATCCACAGCCGCCGTGGTGTTCCAATTCACGCTGTAGGGCGACGCCAGAACTTCAGAGCCGAGATCGGCGCTGTCCAGTTTGAATTGCACCCCCTCCACGCCGACGTCGTCGGACGCATCGGCGGAAATGGTGACCTGCGAACCGGACACTGTCGTGTTGTTGGACGGGGCGGTCAGGGAAACCGTGGGCGGCGTGGTATCGCCCAACGGAAGCGGCGCTCCGTCAAGCGTGAGAAATACTCCCTGGCTGGCGTTGTAATAGGTGCCACTTGGTGTGTCCTCCAATTTCACCGCGCGCACCATGTAAGTATAAGGGCCGGCGTCCGCGCTCGAATCCACAAAACTCGCGGCGTTGAGCAGTGAACCGGTCAACCGGGTGAATGGCCCGAACCGTGTCCTGGCACGATAGACGTGATAACCCAAAGCGGAATCGGGCGAAGGCGTCCAGCTCAGGTTGACGGCCCCGGGAACCTTTGCCGCGGTCAACGCGGAAGCCGCGCCAACGGGATGCAGGCGAAGCGTCGGGTCGCCCAGCAGCGCGATGTGGACGCCGCGCAGTGATCGGTTGATCTGGTTCTGATAAAGCCCGCCGTTATTCTGGCTCAAACGAATGCCGAAACCCGCGGTTTCGCCGAGGCCCATGTGGTGATAGTAGAGGTGCGGCCGGCCCGACCACGAACAGGCCAGTCCATAAGTCGGCGTCGCCAGGGCGGCGCGCATGATATTGTCCTCCGAGTCCCACTCCGCCAGCCAACTGCCAAACATCATCATAAAAACGGCTTTTGCATCCGTATTCACGATATCGGTGCTCCAAATGTCGTTGTAACCCGCATGTGTGCCCAGACTGCTCATGCTGGTGTAACTGCCGGCGCCGCAGCCGTAGGCCCACAAATAACCGCTCACACCGAGCAGGGACACCCACTTTTGATTCAGCGGCGCGTTGGTTGCCGTGTTGGCCACGACGACGTTCCCGGCTCCAAAAAAAGGCGCGAAATTGCGATAGCCGCTGGCGGCAAAGGCTTCGCCCCTGAACACGCCAAATCCATCGCCGACCAGCCCCCGGCGAGGCGCGATGATCAACGCATGTCGGAAATTATGATCTTTGTTGAGATATTGACGCAGCAGTGCCAATTCTCCGGGAAAGGTCGGAGGGCCGTTCCAGCTCAGCCGCCCGGGCATGCCGGCAAAATCAACGCGGCCCACTTCCAATTCCACATCCGATGGAATCGTGTTCTGGTCGTAAGTCCCGTTGCCATCGCTGTCGCTCCAGGTGCCGTCCATGTCGCCATAGAACGCATCGGCAGGCATCGGCCTCGACCCGTGACCGTCCACGTTCAAATTTCCTGAATGTACGACCGGCGCGTGACCGAGCAGGAAGAGCGCCTTCACATGGGCGGGATCAATATCGTAATCGCTTTTGATCAACGCTTTGACGTTCGAGGGTTTCTCAGACCGTGCCACATCGTGGCGCAGGACCTGCCAGCCGTCACCCACCAGGTCCTGCTCCAGACGCTCCAGTTCGCTGTCCAAAGCCGCGGCGTAGGTGCTGTCGACAATGACGACGACTTTGCCGCGATCTTCGACGAGCGGCGCGTTGATCCCGGTGAAAATGTAGCCGTAGCCGGTGTAGCCCGAGGCCGCTTTTACAATTTGATATTCATAGGTCGCGCCGACGGTGACGTCGGAATCAACAAAACCCGTGGCCGTCCCCGGAACAGTGGTTCCCGCGCCCCAGGAATTGGCCTCCGGCGCTTTGCGATAGACCGTGTAGCTGCTCGGAGTCGCGATCGTGTCTTGAGGCCAATTCAGCGCGATTTGCGGCGGCGAGGTCTGAACCGATGCGCTGACCCGGACCGCGTATTCCCAAGTGGCTTCCAGCGCCTGAGCGGGCAGAATTGGCAGCACGAGCCCAAACCACAAAACGATCGTCGGCCGGTGTGACCGTCGCATCGGATTCATGGAAAGCCTTTGGCTTCGCGCATGCAGTGGGACCATGAACCGCCCCCTCACCCGCCCTTCGGGCACCCTCTCCCCCTCGGAGGGGGAGAGGGCGGGGTGAGGGGGCCGGTTCATGGAAAAATGAAAATCTGAACCAACCGCCGCCGAAAAAGAATAGGGTGCGTGCATTGGAAATACGGGTGAAAGGACGGAATTGATGAGGTTGAGAACGGCAGGTCAACTTATCATGGCCTGCAGGATAGTAGGAAAAGGCCCCCCCGGAAAATAGGGTGAACACCCCACGGCGATTACTCAGTTTGTAGGATCAGCAAAAACGGCGGTCAAAGGACCGCCGTTGCAGGAAGAGATGGGTCGGATTGGCTAATTCAAAACGTACACCGCGTAGAACCGGTGCTTGGATGCACCCATGGTGCTGTCGGTCCAGGAGGTCGACGGACCCGTCGCGGTGATGTCGCCGCTCAGGACCGACCAAGGATCGGACAGGTCGTTCTTGTAAGCGACTCGATAGATTTTCCCGGCCTGACTTGACCACGCCAGCGTCATGCCACCGCCAGCGGGTGCCTTGCGGAGCGAAGTGATTTGGACTGTCGGCGTGGATGGAACGCTGCCGCCATCGAGAATCGTGAGGGTCACGCTGCCGGGTGTGCCGATATTGTAGTTGGCGCTGGGCTGGATCGCCAGCGTCGCCGTCTCCGTGCCTTCCTGCAGCGCGTCGGCCACGGCCATGACCGTGATGATCACTGAACTGGAGCCGGCAGGAATGGTCCACAAATCCGGCATGTCACCTTGCACCAGACGACGATAATCCTCCCACTTGGTCGCCGTGCCGCTCGGTTGAAGCGTCACGACCAGGTCCGCAGTTGTGCTGCCCGTGCGGGTGAGGGTGAACGAAGCCGTGTCGGTCGTCCCTTCGGTCGCCGTCGAATCCGCGCTGGTGATGCTCACCGTCGGCGTGGATGTCGGCCCTGAAT
The DNA here is from genome assembly GCA_003219675.1 of Verrucomicrobiota bacterium. Taxonomy (GTDB): domain Bacteria; phylum Verrucomicrobiota; class Verrucomicrobiia; order Limisphaerales; family AV2; genus AV2. Next base: position 5,253 of record QHPW01000017.1, on the reverse strand, counting down.
TGCTGACGACGACGGCAATGGCCGCCGCCGTGGTTTGATTGCCGGCGGCATCACGCGCTACCGCTGTCAAGGTGTGCGAACCATTGACAATCGTTGTCGTGTCCCAGCCCACGCTGTAAGGCGCGCTGGTGTCTTCCACACCCAGGTTCGCCCCGTCCAGTTTGAACTGCACTCCCGCCACGCCGATATTATCCGCGGCATTGGCCGACACGGTCACCAGGGAGCCGGAAACCGTCGTTCCGTTGGAAGGCGAGGTGACCGAGACGGTGGGAGCAGTGCTATCAGGCGAAGAGCCGCCGGAATTATTTGACGCCAGGACAATATGGTTCACCGAGACCGGTGCGATCGCCAGGGGCACGCCGGCGGCTGGCAGAGTCAGCGCTTTGGTTTGAATCAGCTCCTGCGCTGCGACACCGAGAGGGTTGTTGTCACCGTAGCTGGCGCCCTTGATCTGCGTCCAACTAACGACGTTCCAGTTTTCAAAGCCGGACACCTTCGCGGTATCGGTCAGGCTTTGGTTGACGACGAAGAGGTGGATGTTGCCGGTCGCGGCATCGCGGAAGACACGCACAACCGTCCAAGGAAATTGGACGGCTTGGCCTATATTGTCGGTGGTCGCGCCCATGGCGCTTGTGTAGCTGTTTTCCAAATAATCAAAGCCGTGGAATTCCTGGGCCATTTGATAGACGTAGAACATTGGCGTGCGGGTGACATAGCCGTTCCTGACCTGGAGGTCGGCCGTCGCGAAGCCTTCGCCAAGGAGGGTCCAGCCCGAATCCCAGGTAATATTCTGGCGCATGGATTCGGCCAGCCAACCGGCCCAGTGCATGGCGCTGAACATGTCATTGTACAGGAACTGCGATGAAATCTGGATGCCGTGCTCGCTAAAACCGAGCTGCCAGCGATTCGGATCACCCACACCCGCGCCGCCGAAGTCGCGGAGCGCGTGGCGAGTGTCCTCCACAATCCAGAGGTTCTTCGTGTAATCGGACTTCCACGAAGACTTCGGGAGCCAGTAGCCCTGGAAACCGTTCGGATTGATCGAGACCGGGTAGGTCCGCTTGTAGTCTTCCGAAACACTCGAGAATTTGTAGTAGTGCTCGAGATCGATGAAGCTAAAGTCGCTCTCGGTGACACTGTTCATCATCGGCCAGAACCATTTCGTCGGGTCGGTGTCGTCCACCAGACCCATATCACGCACGTGAAGACCCAATGAAACGGTCGCGCCACGGTTGCGGATGGCGACGCGGAATTTTTCCGCCTGCGCGCCATACGTAGCGCCGTCCGGACAACCTTCGAGGTTGTAGGGTTCTTCGCCGATAATAACCGCCACTACGGGATATGGATTCACGTGGCCACGCCGGGCACGGAGGTTCGCCCAGTTGAAGCTCGCGGGCTGTCCGAAGAAATCGACCGTGGTAGGGAGGTTCTGCCACTGGGATTGCGGGCCGGCGGTGCCGAAGAGGTATTGCACCATCGCCGCGTAAAACTCCGCCGTCTGCCAGGTGTAACCGAAACCGTCGCCGGACGGATTGGCTGTGAGAGTGCGCGGGATGGGGATATTGAGGATAAATTCCGCGTTGCCAGACGCACCAAAGAGGTTAAAGGCGTCTTCGGGCGAGGCGGGTGTGCCCTTGTCAGTGCCGTCCCACAGGAACCACGAATGAGATTCGTCCCGTGAATCCCACGAGTCCATGTCGAATCGGTAGCCGAACCCGCGGCAATCAGCCTTGATGTCCACGAGGACCGGTTTGGAGCATTGGGAGAGATACGGAGCCGCTTGTTTGACGACCTCGCGGCTGTTCAACCAATAAACGCCTCCCAGGCGCGGTTTCCAGTTGTGCGTGGCGGAGCCGACCCAGCTCGGGAGAGTGCCGGTGGAAGGAGCGGAGCCTGGCAGGGTCACGGTGATGGCGGCCGCGGTGGTTCGGTTGCCGGCTGCATCCCGAGCCATCGCCGTCAAAACATGGGTCCCGCCAGCAAACGAGGTTGTGTTCCAGCTGGTGCTGTAAGGCGCCACGCTGACCTCGGCGCCCAGGTTGGCGCCGTCGACTTTAAACTGCACACCCACTACACCGACATTGTCGGACGCATTGGCCGAGACCGTGACCGAGGAGCCGGACAGCGTCACGTTGTTTGCGGGCGCGCTGATGGAAACCGTGGGCGGAGCCGTGTCACCGGTGGGAGGAGGCGGGCTGCCGGCGGCGTCGAGAATCGTAATCGTCACGCTGTTAGGCGTTCCGACGTTGTAGTTCGCGCTCGGCTGAATCGTCAACGTCGCCGTCTCCGTTCCTTCGACGAGGCTATCGGCCGCCGCCATGACCGTGATGGTGACTGAGCTGGAGCCGGCGGGAATCGTCCAAACTTCCGGCATGTCACCCTGCACCGGCCGGCGGTAATCGTCCCATCTTGTCGCCGTGCCGACTGCCGAAAGCGTCACCACCAGGTCGCTGGTTGTGCTGCCCGTGCGGGTGAGCGTGAACGACGCTGTGTCAGTCGTGCCTTCCGTCGCCGTCGCGTCGGCGCTGGTAAGGGTCACTGTCGGGGTTGAGGTCGGGATTGAATTGTTGACCACCACGGAGATGGCGGCGGAGGTCGTCTGGTTGCCGGCCGCGTCGCGCGCGACCGCGGTCAGGGTGTGGGAACCGTTGGCCACCGAAGTCGTGTTCCAGGTGATGCTGTAAGGGGCCACCGTGTCTTCCGCGCCCAGGTCGGCGCCGTCCACTTTGAACTGCACGCCCGCCACGCCGACGTTATCGGAGGCGTTTGCCGAGACTGTGACCGAGGAGCCGGACACGGTCGCGTTGCTCGCCGGAGCCGTCAGGGAAACCGTGGGCGCCGTGGTATATCCCTGCGGGGGAGGGGGCGATCCGCCGGCGGTCCAGAAAAGTCCCTGACTGGCGTTGTAGTAAGTGCCGCTCGGAGTGTTCTCCAGTTTCACCGCGCGCACCATGTAGGTCGCTCCAGAAAGCGCGCTGCTGTCAACAAAGCTTGCGGCGGTGAGCAACGAGCCGGTCAGCCGCGTGAACGGGCCGTTGGCCGAAGTCGCGCGATAGACATAATAGCCCGACACGGAGTCCGGCGAAGGCGTCCAGGTGAGTGTGGCGATGCCGGTGCCGGCGGTGCCACCCAGTGTCACGGGAGGCGCGACCGGGTGCAACCGCAGCGTGGGGTCGCCCATCAACGCGACGTGAACGTAATTGGCGGAGCTGTTGATCTGGTTCTGGTAAAGCCCGGCGTTGTTCTGGGTGAGGCGCGCGGTGTAACCGATGGTTTCGCCCAGCCCCATCGGGTGCGCGAACCAGTGCGGTCGCCCGGACCAGGCGCAAGCCAGGCCGCAGGTTGGAGTAGCGAGCACTCCGCGCATAATATCATCCTCGTGGTCCCAGTCGCCGAGCCAACTGCCGAAGAGGGTGACGAACACGGCTTTGATATCGTTGCTGACGATTTCCGCCGTGGTGGTGGAATTATAGTTTCCGGCATTGCCAAGACCGCTGACGGAGTTATAGCTGCCCGCTCCGGAGCCGTGCGCCCACAAATAGTCATTGGCCTTCAAAGCGGGAACCCAAACGCCCTGGGTGTCGTTGTTAATGATATTGAGGTTGTCGATGCCCGACGCGCCGAAGAAGGGGGCAAAATTGCGGTAGGCGCTCGCGGCAAACGCTTCGCCGTTGCGCGTGCCGAAGTAATCAGCAACCACGCCCCGCCGCCGAACCGTCATGAGTTTGTGGCGGAACTTGTGGTCTTTGTTCAGGTACTGGCGCAATAATTCCAGCTCGCTCGGGAAAGTCGGTGATCCGCCCCAGGTGAGTCGGCCCGGCATATTCGCCAGGTCCACACGGCCGACTTGCAATTCCACCGTCGAAGGCAACGTGGTCTGATCAAATTTGCCGTCGCCAGGCACGTTGGTCAGCCGCGCCGCGTCGGCCGCGTCGGTGTTGGCAGTCTGGTGGAAGTTGACCTGGCTGTCGGTCCAGTTGCCGTCCATGTCGCCGTAATACGCGTCCGCGGGCCACGCGCCGACGTGCTCGGGGTGCCCGTCGGGATTCAACTGGCCGGAATACGGCACCGGCACGTGTCCGAAAAGGAAAACCGCTTTGACATTGGCGCTGTCGGCATTGTAGTCGGTCTTGATCAGATTCTTCACGCTGACAACCGAGTCGTTGCGGCCGACATCGTGCCGAAGGACAGTCCAGCCGTCGCCGGCGAGGTCCTGCTGCAAACGATTCAGTTCGCTGCCGAGCTGCGAGGCGTAGGTGTTATCCACGACCAGGATCACCTTGCCGCGGTTGTCAACGAGCGGCACGTTGATGCCGGCCTCGATGTAACCGTAGCCGTTGTAACCGCCGGCATTCTTCACGATGGCGTATTCGTATGCGGTCCCGGCGGCGACGCCGGTATCGGCGTAGCTCGTGGCGCTGCCGGACAGCGTGGTGCCGCCACCCCACGAAGTCGCGCCGGGCGCCTTGCGATAAACGGTGTAGCTGTTGGGCGTGCCGCTGGTGTCCTGCGGCCAACTCAGATTGATTTGCGGCGGTGAGGCCTGCACCGAGGCGCTGACCTGCACGGCATAATTCCAGGTGGGTTCGACTGCCCGTGCAACGCGAGTTGTCAACCCGATTGCGACGAGACTCAAAACGGCACTGATTAATTTATTCATCGTGCCGTCAGTCTAGGAATTGAGAATGTTTTACATAATCGGTGCTGGTCTGATTATCGTGTCGGAAGCCAGAGTTTCTTTCTGTCGGTGGTTGGACTACACGCGCGTCGGTGTTTGACTACAGAACCTGGGGCACGGGAAAAATCCGCGCGCCGGATTCCACCAGTTCTGGGTTGAATCGGAAGAGGTTACAAAAAATCCGCCGTGCCCGGTCAGCGGGCCCTTCGCGAGCCGCCGCGACCATCATCGCCTGGGACAACCGCAAAACGTGGCTTGGCATTTTTGAAAACCAAACCTGGTTTGATTCTCAAAAGTGCGCTCGTGCCGACGGGCAGTTGCCGCGCGCCAAAGACCCGTGAGATCGTCCGGCCGGAACTATGCCGCGCCCCAAGACTGAAAAATGACTCACGTCGTAGTTCGCCCGTGATTGCGCCTCGCGTCCGGTCCCTTAGTGGTCTATTTCATAAATACGCATACGTTCGTTGCCCCCAATTTGGCCCGTGGCGAGGCGCGAGGGAAGGAGTGTATCCGCAGCGATACTCGACCGACCGAGCAACGAAGCCACGGGCCAAATTGGGGGCAACCCGCAGGGC
>QHPW01000102.1 GCA_003219675.1 Verrucomicrobiota bacterium | reverse complement strand
GGACTCGCCCTGCCCCAACTGCTCCGGGCCGAAGCCGGGTCCGGCATCCGCAATTCGCACAAGGCCATCATCATGATCTACCTGCCGGGCGGACCGCCCCACCAGGACATGTTCGATTTGAAGATGGACGCGCCGCTGGAAATCCGCGGCGAGTTCAAACCGATTCCCACCAACGTCCCCGGCATCCAGATTTGCGAACACCTGCCGCGCCTGGCAAAGATGACGGACAAGCTCGCCCTGATTCGCTCCATCTCCGACGCCGTGGACGACCATTCCGATTTCCATTGCATGACCGGCCGTTCAAAGCGCAACCAGCCTCCCGGCGGCTGGCCATCGTTCGGTTCCGTGGTTTCCAAACTGCTCGGCCCGACCGACCCGGCGGTGCCGGAGTTCATCGGCCTTGAACCGAAGATGCAGCACCACCCTTACAACGACGCCGGCCCCGGCTTCCTTGGCGCCGGGCATCGTTCCTTCCATCCGGAAGGCAACGGCAAGGAAGACATGGTGCTCAACGGCGTCAGTCTCGACCGCCTCGCGGACCGGCGCGCGTTGCTCGCCGGCTTTGACAAATTCCGACGCGACGTGGACGCCAGCGGTTTAATGGAGGGACTCGACGCCTTCAATGAACAGGCCTTCGGCGTGCTGACCTCGAGCAAACTCCTTGAAGCGCTCGATTTTCAGCGCGACGACAAGCGCGTGATCGAACGTTACGGCAAAGGCGATCCCAAACCCCACGGCGACGCCGCGCCGATGTTGATGGAACAATTCCTCGTCGCCCGCCGCCTCGTTGAAGCCGGCGCTCGTGTTGTCACGGTGGCCTTTGGGTTCTGGGATTACCACGGCAGCAATCATAAGAACGCCAGGGCCGACCTTCCCCTGCTCGACCAGGGCGTCAGCGCGTTGATCGAAGACCTGCACCGCCGCGGATTGGAGAAAGAGGTGTCCGTCGTCGTGTGGGGCGAGTTTGGCCGCACGCCGACCATCAACAAGGACGCGGGACGCGATCATTGGCCGAAAGTCACCTGCGCTTTGCTCGCCGGCGGCGGCATGAAGACCGGCCAGGTGATCGGCGCTACCGACCGCTGGGGCGGCGAACCCTCCGAACGCCCGGTGCTGTTTGGCGATGTCTTTGCCACGCTGTACCACAACCTCGGCATCGACGTGAGCAAAACCACCATCACCGATCTGGCCGGCCGCCCGCAATATCTGGTCGACGCAGGCTGCCAGCCGATGAAAGAACTGGTTTGAGAATGCCGAATGACAAAACCCGAATGCCGAAAGAATTTCCAAATCCGAAACACGAAGAACCTGCATCGCGGAGAAGACTCCGCTGTTTCGAGAGTCGGGTTTCGTCATTCATTCGGCATTCGGCATTCGGCATTCGTCGTTTAGCAGCCGGTTCAAAAACTCCTTCTCCTGTAGCAGCCGAGGTAACGAGACTCACACTTCTTCAGAGAGAAAGGAAAAAGTCAGAGCCTCCTCAAGTCGGCTGCTACTTTTTCGACGGGCTGTCGGCGGGTCCTTCTCCGCTCGGCACCCTGCTCGCCGTTGTCCTGTTGTTCAGCGCTTCAGATTTCTCCATAGCGGCAGCCGAAGATTCCGCCGGAAAAGTGTCGAGCCTTGAATTTCAACTCCCCTCCTCCGCCGGAAAAAAATCCGACCCGGCGCTTCACTTGCGTGGAAAAGACGCGCGACAACAACTGCTCGTCACCGGGACACTCGACGACGGCGCCGCGCGTGATTTTACGCGGCAGGTCGCCTATTCCGTGGCGCCGGACGGCATTGTCAAAATCGACAGAAACGGCCGGGTCACACCCCTGGGCGACGGCTCCGCGACGGTGACGGCCAGGGGGCCGGACGGCTTGAACGCGACCTTGGCCGTCGAGGTCGAGCGCTTCCAGGAGCTGGCGCCGGTCAATTTCCCCAATCAAATTGTTCCCATCTTCACCAAGACCGGGTGCAATAGCGGCGGGTGCCACGGAAAATCGAGCGGCCAAAACGGCTTTCGACTCTCCTTGCTTGGCTTCGAACCGACCGAGGATTACGAACACCTGGTGAAGGAAGCGCGCGGGCGTCGGCTCTTCCCGGCTTCACCGGAAAACAGTTTGCTCCTGCTCAAAGCCACAGGCGCTTTGCCGCACGGCGGCGGCAAACGCCTCGACAAAGACTCCGACGACTACAAACTGCTCGCTCGCTGGATCTCCGGGGGGATGCCCTACGGCAAAACCAGCGACCCAACCGTCGCCGCCATCGAAGTGCTTCCGACAGAGCGCACCATGCCGCTGGGCGGTGAGCAGCAACTGGTGGTGATGGCCCGCTACACCGACGGCTCGATCGAAGACGTCACCCGCAGCGCGCTCTACGAGCCGAACGACAAGGAAATGGCCAGATCCGACGAAACCGGTTACCTGAAATTGTTCGAGCAACCCGGTGATGTCGCGGTGATGGTGCGTTATCAAGCGAGGGTTGCGGTCTTTCGGGCCACGGTCCCGCTCGGCGCGCCGGTCGCCCATCTGCCGCCGGCAAAGAATCTGATTGATGAACTGGTCTTCAAAAAATTGAAGGCCGTCGGTATGCCGCCCTCCGGGATTTCCGACGATGCCACATTTCTTCGCCGCGCCTCCATTGACATTGCCGGACGATTGCCCACCGCAGAGGAAGCGCAACAGTTTCTTGCGGACAAAGACCCGGGCAAACGTGACAAGTGGATCGACACCTTGGTCGGCAGCGCTGATTACGCCGATTATTCCGCCAACAAATGGAGCGCGTTGCTCCGCAACAAACGAACCGACGCGAAACAGACCCGCAACACTTACGCCTTTCATGCCTGGATTCGCGATAGCCTGCTCGAAAACAAGCCGTTCGATCGGTTCGTCCGCGAAATCCTGACTGCCTCGGGCGACATTGAAGACAATCCCGCCGTCGCCTGGTATCGTCAGGTGCGCGAGCCGCAGGCCGAGCTGGAGGATACCGCGCAGCTTTTCCTCGGAATGCGGTTGCAGTGCGCGCAGTGCCATCACCATCCTTTCGAAAAGTGGAGCCAGCAGGATTACTACAGTTTCGCCGCGTTCTTCACCCAGGTCAGCCATAAAAACGGACCCGACCCGGGCGACGAAATGGTTTTCGCCAGGCGCGCCATGCCGACCGCCACCAATAAAAAGACCAAACAATCGGTGCAGCCGGCGGGGCTGGGTTCAACACCGCTCAACCTTTCGCCCGATGACGACGCGCGCCAGGCGCTCGCCGACTGGCTGACGAGCACGCACAATCCTTACTTTGCCCGTTCGGTGGTGAACCGCTATTGGAAACATTTCTTCAACCGCGGCATCGTCGAGCCGGAGGACGACATGCGCGAGACCAACCCGCCGACGAACCCGGAACTGCTGGCCGGGCTGGCGAAGCATTTCATCGAGAGCGGTTACGATTTGAAAAATCTTGTCCGCACCATTTGCCGTTCGCAGGTCTATCAACTCAGCGAGATTCCCAACTCATACAACAAGATCGACAAACAATATTTTTCGCGCTACTACCCGAAACGCCTGACGGCCGAAGTGCTCTTTGACGCGGTCAATCAAGTGACCCGGACCGAAACAAAATTTGACGGACTGCCGCCCGGCACGCGCGCGGTTTGCCTGCCCGACAACAGTTTCAACACCAGCTCGTATTTCCTCACCGTATTTGGCCGGCCCGATTCCTACAGCGCCTGCGAATGCGAACGCTCCCAGGACGCCAGCCTCGCGCAAAGTCTCCATCTGCTCAACGCCAAGGAGATTCAGGAGAAACTGGCCGACGACAAAGGCACCGCCGCGCGCCTGGCCACCGACACCCGACGCAATGACGAGGAAAAAATCCGCGAACTTTACCTGTCGGCTTGCTCCCGCGGACCGGATGAAAAGGAAATGAGCCTGGCCCGGGACTACATCGCCGGAAAGGCCCGGACCAAAGACGACAAAGAGACGCCCGCCGCCAGGCGCCAGGCTTATGAGGATATTGTCTGGGCGCTCATTAACACGAAGGAATTCCTCTTCAATCACTGATCCCGGGAATGTCGTTCGCCAGCAAAATCCTCACGCGATTCTGTCCGTTGATCGGCGTGCTGCTGGCAATCAGCTCTTCGGTCGCTCAACTGCCCCTCGCCCGCCTGTCCACGGTCTTCCCGCCCGGAGGAAAAGCCGGAACCACTTTTGAAGTCACCGTCACCGGTTCCGATCTCGAGGAGGTGCAGCTTCATTTTCCGCATGCCAACATCATCTCCAAACCGAAACTCAACGACAAAACCGGCGAGCCGGAAGCAAACAAATTTCTGGTGACCATCGGCGCGGATGTGCCGCCGGGCAGTTACGAAGCGCGCGTCTTCAGCCGCTTTGGCGTTTCCAACCCCCGCGCGTTCCTCGTCGGGGTGCTACCGGAAATCACTTCCCCGGCCACCAACCACACCGTTGATTCGGCCACAGGGGTCCCGCTCGGAACCGTCGTCAATGGTCGCGCCGACGCCAACGCCGTGGACCACTTCAGGTTCACGGCAAAGAAGGGCCAGCGGGTGCTCATCGAATGCCTTGCCAGGGACATTGATTCGCGAATGGATGACACCCTGGTTTTATACGATTCCGGCGGCAGGGAACTCGCCCGTCAGCGGCGCGGCGGGTTGCTCGATTTCATTGCCCCCGCGGAGGGCCAGTTCATCCTTGCCGCGAGCGATTTCACTTACCGCGGTGGCGAGGAATATTTTTACCGGCTTACCATCGGCGCCGGGCCGCACATTGATTTTATTTTGCCTCCATCAGGTCTGGCCGGGACAAAGAACAACTACACTCTCTACGGGCGCAACCTGCCCGGCGGCACGCCGGCCAAAGGATGGTCCATCGACGGCAAACCGCTCGAACAACGCACCGTGGAAATCGAACTGCCCGGAGATCCAGCCTCGCAACGCTCCTCGCCCACAGGCCTGGCGCTCAAGCCTGCGGAGGCTGTTTTGGATGGCATCGAATACCGGTTGAACACGGCTCAAGGCGTTTCCAATCCAGTCCTGTTGAGTTTCGCCGGCGCGCCGGTCGTGACCGAGCGCGAGCCGAACGATCAACCGGACCAGGCGCAGAAAGTTCCCTTGCCCTGCGAGTTCGTCGGACAGTTCTATCCGGCGGCAGACCGCGACTGGGTGAGCTTCGAAGCAAAGAAAGGTGACATTTACTGGATCGAGGTCTTTTCGCACCGGCTCGGTCTGCCCACCGCTCCGTTTGCGCTGGTCCAACGCGTGGCCAGGAACGAAAAAGGCGAAGAAGCCGTTTCCGACGTGCACGAGCTTTACGCCGCCGACGCCAACATAGGCGGGCCGGAGTTCAACACCACCACCCGCGATCCGTCCTGGCGCTTTGAAGTCAAGGAAGACGGCGCCTATCGCGTCCGTGTCGCCGATTTGTTCAATCGCCAGGATAGCAACCCGCGTTTTGTTTATCGCCTGTCGCTCCGCAAAGAGACGCCCGATTTCCGGCTTGTCGTTTTGCCGCAGGCGCCGCCGCCGGTGAACAAAGACGCCAAGGAAGTGATGCTTTGGACGCC
>QHPW01000104.1:12277-20617 GCA_003219675.1 Verrucomicrobiota bacterium | reverse complement strand
GTCGGGCACTTCGCTGTGCTCGAGCACCACCGTTTTATCCACGGTGAAAGTCCCGGCGTTGATGGCCAGCACCTCGCCGCCATACTTTACGCCGCCGACTGTGGTCTGGGGTGACGCGGTCTCCTCGCCAGGCAATCGCGGCGAAACGAATCGAGTGGCCAGAATCACCGTCCCGTCGGCGGTGACGGACAGGTGCCGCACATGGGGACCGACATCCAGTGATGCCAACGTGGCGCCATTGGCAGGGTTGAGCTTGAGAATCCTGCCGCCGTCTTCGAGCGCAACATAGGCGTTCGCTCCGGCTGGATCGAAGACCACGCCATACGGGCGCGAGCCGCGCGGGAGATTCACGGTCTGCGAGATCGAGTAATTCGAAGCGAGGATGGTGATTGTCGAGGAACCCGCGTTAGCCACCCACACCCGTCCGTCCGGACCAATGGCGAGGGTGCGAGGCGCGCGGCCCACGTTCACTTCGGCAAGTCTGGCGCGCGTGACGGCGTCGAAGACGGTCACGCTGTCGTTGTCCGGGTTGACGACCCAGAGTCGGTCGTTGGCGCCAGAACGGTCTTCGTAAGCGATGCTGGACGAAGCGGTCGGCCGGTTGGCCGTCAAAGGCGCATAGACGGCCTGACGGTAGCTGCTGGTCACTACCCGACCGGTGTCATCGCGCACCGTAACCGTCACCAAATAGCGGCCCGGCGTCGAAAACAAGTGGGATGTCGAAGGCGAGCTGGAGAAGCCGGTGTCCGGCGTGCCGTCACCGAAGTTCCAGCTGAATTTCGGGTTCAATCCCCCGGAAGCCTGGGCGGTCAGTGACACGGTTGCTCCCGCCGGCACTGCGGCCCCGGCCAGGGGCTGAACCGTCAACACGTTGTTGATGGTCCAGGTGAAATTAGCGCTCACTGGCAAGGTGTTGCCGTCCGTCACCGTCACGGTCGGGGAAAAAACTCCGACGGCATTCGGCGTGCCCGAAATCAGCCCCGAAGCCGGATTGATGGATAGGCCCGTGGGCAAACCCGCGGCGCTCCAGGTCAGCAAGTCCCCGTTCGGATCCGTGGCCTGCATTTGTTGTGTGACTGCGGCGCCGACGACCGTGGTTTTATTTCCAGGAACGGTAATAACGGGCTGCGCCGGCAACGCAAACGCATTCAGCGTAAGGCTCCAGGTTTCGATGTCGTGGTTATTGAACAGGCCTCCGGTCGCGCCGGTGAACCCGAACCATGCTTGTCCACCGACGAGCGCAGGAAGGTCAATACTCGCCGTCAGCACAGGGCTGGCCGGGCGCTGCGACACAATTCCCTGGGCGGCATAAACCCGAAGTTCCTTCGCGGGGCCGTCGTACTCAACCCAGATCGTGTGACTCTGCCCGTCCTCGAGATCCCAACCCGGTGTAAAGCTCGCCAGATGGGTCACCACATTGCCATTGCTCAGGATGCCGATGTGATTCGCATTTGGGTCGCCCGGTCCCTGGTAGTTATCGATCTCCACCGCCACGCTCTTGCCAATTCCGTCATAGCCAAGGCCACCCCCGACAAGCCCCAGCGATGTAGCACCGTTTCCCTGGATCACGAAGGTCAATCCATCCGCGCCGTCGGCGCTGCCGTTAATGTTGAAAACCCACCGGGTGTTCATGGAAGAGTTCGGCCCAATGGCGAGCGGGCTCGAAAGGAACGCGGACCCGACCTGATTCGCCAGATTCGGAGCCAGCCGCAGCACCCCTCCGGTGATTGCGGCATTGCCGTTCAATGTCAGACTGCCGGCGCCGGCGAAACTCGGGAAATTCTGACTGAATGTCTGCGGTTGGATGGTCCAGGTAAAATCCTCGAAATCCGAGCTGTTGCCGTTGCTCAACGTGACTCGCACTGAAGAAGTGCCCGTCGCCGTCGGAGTGCCGGTGATCCGTCCGGTGGCTGCGTCGATGGAAAGTCCCGCCGGCAAGCCCGCAGCCGACCAGGTAAGGACACTGCCGGTGGGTCCGCTGCCGACCATCTGCAAGGAGACAGACTGGCCGAGATACGATGCCTGGTTGCCCGGAGCCACGACGCTCACGGAAGTGGTCGCGTCCACCAGAACGATCTTTGCCACGGAATGGACGCCGGCGGCGTCCAGGCCAAAGAGCATCCAGTACCCCGGCGTCATGACGTTCAGGCTGGAGTGAGTCGTAATTTGATAGTTGCCGGAGGAGGTTTCGGTAAACGGGAGAGACAGGTAACGCAAGTCTGTGTTCACGCAGTGGGTGATCGCCGACATCTTGATGAAGGCAAACTTCCGCAAGCCGGGGGTGGCGGAAACGCGGCACCGTGTTCAGCACCGGTCTGGTGGCGAGGCTTCCGTCGGGATTGAACAGATTGGGTGGTGTGTAAATTTGAGCGTCACGATCGTCGGCGGAGTTTCCGCCCAAACCGCCGCCGCCCGAAAGGATTCGGCCATCCGGCAACAGCAACGCAATCGAATGGTAATTGCGCGGAACCGACGCATCGGCCGCGGCCCGCCATTGGCCGGTCGCCGGGTTCCAGATTTCCGGCGTGAAAATGGAACCGGTGTCGTTGAATTTGAGCCCGGAAGTGTTTCCGCCAATCACCATGACTTCGCCGTTGGGCAACACGACCGCATTGGCGAATTGCCGCGCGAAATTCATTGAAGCCGTCGATGTCACCAGCGGCGTGCCGCTGCGCACATCGACCGTGTAGGCCAGGGTGCTGCTGGTGCCGGTGGTGCCATCGCCGCTGGAACTGGCGGTCGTATTCGCGCCGCCGCCTGCGACCAGGATTCTACCTTCGTCGTACATCACCCAGGATCCTTCCTTGGGATAATGACTTCCCGGAACGGTGGTGCCCGTATTGCTCATGGCGCCGCTGCCGTCTGGTGCCACCCAGTGCATCGTGTCCGTCGGGCCGAAGTGAATGAGCCGGCCGTCCGGCGCCAGCAACAGGAACGGATGCCAAATCGTGATGTAGCCGGGTTCGCTGGTCACCGTGTTCCAGTTAATCCCCGTCAGCCGGCTCCATCCGCTCGATTCATCCCAGCGTTCCGCAGTGCCCGAACCGCCGCTGCCGCTCACCGTCCAAACCCGGCCGCCGGGCAAAGCGACGCTGGTATTGTACCAACGCGGATCATTCATGTCCGGAGTCCTCGTCCAGGTATTGTTTCTCCAGTCGAACAGGCTCGAGCGCACCGTGGTGTTCCGTCCCCCGTTCACCAGGACTCGCCCGTCCGGCAAGGTGACCAGCGCGCCGCAGAACATGTCGTGCGAGGGATGATTGTATTCCACAAACTGCCCGGTGGCTGGATTCCAGGTGGCCGCATACGTAAACTCCGGTCCCGCGGGAAACGTCGTGCGCTGGTTCGAGGCAAACGTCAGAACCCGCCCGTCGGGCAGCGACGCCGCGGAAACCGGAATGTGCGGAGTCCATGGAATCACGGCGCTCCAGTCGCCCTGCGTGATGCGGTCCGTCGGCGCGACTGCCGCCGCCGCCATCGGCGGGCGCGCCGCCGGGAGGAGCGCCGCCGCTTCGGCGGCGAAGGTGTCCGCTTGCACGTGAGGGTCAAGATCGGCGCGTGCGACGGGCGACAGACCTGAGAGCAGAATCGTGCCGCAGACGACGGCGAGCGCGACGTGGATGGATTTGGGATGATGAGTGCGCATAATTTTTTACTGGGTTTTGGAAAGCTGATGAACCGGCGAAGCCGAATTAACAAATTGTTCGTCTGTGAGCGTCTTGAGAAATGCGACCAGAGCGGCCTTGTCGTCGGCGCTCAATCCAAGACCCGATTCTGGGTGCTTCGCCAGATTCGGATCGAGAGTTCGGGACCGGTGCAATTTGCCGTTGTAATGCTCGACCACCTCCTCGAGGGTGGCGAACCGGCCATCGTGCATATACGGCGCCGTCAACGCCACGTTGCGCAAGGTCGGCACTTTGAATTTGGCCCGGTCCGTTTCCAGCCCGGTCACCTCCATCCGACCGAGATCGCCGGCGCGTTCCTCCAGTCCGTTATTCGTGAACTGGTGGTTGCTGAACAGGTTCCCGCCGTGACAGTGAAAACAATCCGCGCCCAACTGACCGCGCGCGGGATCGTACTCGGTGATGAACAACTGGAGCCCCCGTTGTTCCTGCTTGGTTAATTGGGCCAGCTTGCGCGCCGCCCGGTCGAACTTCGATTCCTGCGAAACCAGAGTCAGAAGGAATTGCTCCAGCGCCAGGGCCAGGCGGTTCGGCGTGATGCCAGCCGTGCCGAACGCGGTCTTGAATTGCGCGGGGTATTCGCGGTCGGCCTCGAGCTTGGCAACCGCCCGGTCCAGAGTTTCGTTCATCTCATGCGCGTCCTGGATGGGGAGCAACACCTGTTCGCGAAGAGACTTCGCGCGCCCGTCCCAGAAGAACTCGCCGGCCCAGGCCAGGTTCACCAAAGCCATCGCGTTGCGCCGACCCTGCTGCCCGCTGGCGCCCAGACTGTGGCCGTGGCCATCCGCAAATGCTTTGGCCGGGTCGTGACACGAGGCGCACGACTGGGCGTTGTTCCGGGAAAGCCTGGGTTCGTTGAAAAGCCGCCGGCCCAATGCAACCCCTTCAACCGTCAGCGGGTTATCCTCCGGCAGTTTCACTTTGGGCAATCGTTCGGAGATGGATGGCCGCAGCGGCGTGACACCCGGCGGCAACGGCTTGGCCTGCGGCTGAACCAAATCCACCGGCTGGTAGAGATCGGTCTGAACGGTTTTCACCCGAAATGAGCGTGTCACCCGATCTTTCAAGGTGGCCGCGAGTGAATCGCCTTTGCGCGAGTGAGTGGACGAGGATTCATGCACCACCTCGCCCCCGGCAAGGATTCGGGCAATGTCCATTCCCAGGCGAATGGTTGCAGGTCGACCGCCGGAGAACCTGACAGGCAATTCCACCGTCATCGGCCTCTCCGCTCCGGCCAGGTGATACGAGAATCCGCTGGTCTTTCCCTCCGCTGGCGTCCAGTGCCCTTCCAGCGCCAAAAACACGTAACCGGATCGCCAACCCCAGTGCAGACCACAAACACTCGGGTGAAGCGGATGATCGGGAGGCCAGACCTGCGGATCGCTGGCATCAGTCTCCGCGTCCAGTCCCACCTGGAAACGGATGGCGTGAAACTCCTGTGCCGGCAGACCGTCCGCCCTGACGGTGAAACGCTGCTTCTGCGCGGAGAAATAGACCTGCCATCGGTCCGACTCCAGCCAGCTGCCATCCGCCCGCCGAAGGGCCAGTCGGGAAAGCAATCCATCGACGCGGCTGAGGGACAAGTCGCCCACCCGCCCGGATGAAAGTGCTTCTCCCAGCACGACTGGAGCGCCTTCCCACTCCGGCTCAATTTCCAGTCGCAGCTCCTGTCCGCACACGCGCGCGCCGAAAGCCAGCCAGCCCAGAGCGACACCGCACCCCAGCCAGCTTTTCAACCGGCGCCAACAAACCTCGAAGACACGAGAAAGGAGAATGCGCTCCGCTGTTGGCAGTCGGTCTCTTGTAAAGCCAACCCTCTGCGCTGGCTGCGTACACACGCTATCCACAAATTGAGCTTGAGTCGGCAGTAATCAGCTTATTTTGCGCCAGGAAGACTTCTGAAGCCAGTGCGTTGGAATTCAACAAGTTGTTTCATCGATTCGCACCAGCGCAGCAACGAAGAGGGGATCGGGGCAATGCAAGTGCATTGAAACGGCATTGGCTCGCGATGCAGAAGTCACCGGTCCCGCTTGGCGACGACCGCGTGACGGAGCTATCTGCGCCCGTCATACCATAGCGTGCAAGCCGCGCGGTCCTTGAGATTCTCCCCCCGGTGCCAGAGCGTCTTCAACAAGATGACAAAGTGCTCGCGCAAGGAATAGAGATGGGCTTTGCGCGCCGAAGTGACCAGGGGATGCCGGCGGAGAATGACCACCTTCTTTCCGCGCCGGCGCGCGAGCTTCTTCAGGCGTTGGCTGAATTCGATTTCTTCGGCGGCATAAAGCTCCTGGCTGAATCCGCCCAGCTCACGGAAAACGATCGCTTCACAATAGACAAACGAACCGGCAGCCCAGCCCTGCGTCCGGCTGATCCAATTCCATGCTGTCGTGACGAATTTCGTCCAGCCCACGGCGCGGTCCATTCGGACGGTCGCTCCACCGCCCAGGCAATCACCCGCTTGAATCGCCGCGGCCAGGTCCGCGAACAGCTCCCGGCTCGGATAGGAGTCCGCGTCAATGAACACCAGCCAGTCGCCCGTGGCCGCCGAAGCGCCCTTGTTTCGCGCCCGCGAAATCTGGTTTTCCGGCTCGAAGACAACGGTTGCTCCGGCCGCGCGCGCTTTTTCGGCGGTGCGATCGGTCGAGTTGTTGTCGCACACGATGATTTCGCTGTCCCAGCGCGGCGCGGAAAAGGCGTCGGTCGCCGCTTTGATCTTGCGCAGCGAGCGGGCGATGAACTTTTCCTCGTTGAACGCCGGGACGATGACAGAGATTTTCATGACCGGGCCGAAGGTCGCCGACTGGTATTTCTCTCGATAGCGGTCGACCGTTCCAAAGTCAAAGACCAATCAATCGACGAAACCTCACGTCCAAATGGTAGTGCCTTAATTTCAAATCTAAACTGTAGCGGCGCTCTATGAGCGCCGTTTTCGGCGGTCACAGACCGCCGCTACAACCAAATTAAGGCACTCCCGTCCAAATCGCTTTCTTGACCAGCGCGAATCCCAGCGTCTGACTCGTCACTTGGGATTCGCGCCACGCTTCGCTTGAGGGCAAATTTCAGATTTGAAATTTGAGATTGCAAATTTCAAACAAGGCCGCGCTCTTCGGCATCGCGGCGGAGCGGATGGCTGGACGGCAATTTGCGCAGCAGGTTCTTTTGCAACGCTCCCGCCCGCGTCTTTTGCTCCTCCTCACGCCGGACTTTCTGGTTCAGATGCCGTTGGCCCTTGATGTCCGAATTTGAGATTGGGCAAGCGCACCCGACGCAACTTCACCATAAGCATGGAACGCATCTCTCCGGCCGAGCCGCGCGCGATGTAGATGAACGCGAGAAGTTCATTCGCGGTGCCGTGCTCGAAGCCTTCCGCCACGTTGTTGGACACGGACAGGGCGGCGCGATCAAGCTGGTCGCGAAAACCGCGGCTGGCTTGAAACGATTCATTCTCCAGGAGGTCTTCGGCCTGCTCGTAAAGCCTGGCCGCCTCCTGCCAGACGGGAAGGTCTTCGAAACGTTGATAGGTCATAGGCGGATGTTTGAGAGTTGAGAATTAAGGTACTCGTGAGGTTGGTTCTTACGATTTCAAATCCAGAATTTCAGATTTCAAACAGCCGACGTCAAGTTGGATGGGATGGGGCTTCACAGATTCTTAGACTCAATTAGACTCAAACCGTCGAATACGCGAACCACGCGGAACGAAATTGAACCGCAACCGACGGGTCAATAAGTGGCCACCTCTTCTTGCTTTCGCGTATTTGGCGTTTTTCGCGGTTTGAACTGAATGGATACAGCTAGGGTCTGACGAATATATGGCAAATACAACAACGCAATCTTCGCAACCGGTGAAACGCCGGCCCTGGAAACGCAGACTGACACGGATCGGCGCCGGATTTCTGCTCCTTTTGATCGTCCTCTACTTCGTCGCCACCAGCGCGGCGTTTCTCAAAGGCGTCATCCTGCCGCGCGTGAGCAAAGCGCTGAACGCCGAGGTCACCGTCGGCGATGCTTCCCTCAGTCCGTTTTCACAGATCATCCTGCGCCGGCTCCAGGTCAGAACCACCGGCGCCGAGCCGCTTTTTCAAGCGAACGAAGTCCGGCTCCGTTACAGTTTGTGGAGCATCCTCGGCGGCAACATCAAGGTGGACGAAGTCACGTTCGATTCGCCGGCGATCCAAATCATTCAAAACGCCGACGGCACCGGTAACCTCGACCCGTTGCTCAAGCAAGAGGAAAAGCCTGCGCCGACTCCGCCGGCCAAACCGTCGAAACCGCTCAGGCTCGAGCTGAAAAATGTCGCGCTCAAGAACGTGAGCCTGCGTGCGGTGCAGAACTTCAAAGACGGCGGGAGGCAGACCCTCGACTTGTCCGACATCAACATTGGTCTCGACCAGTTGAAGAATGGCGCTTCGGGCAAACTGACGCTGGCTGCGGCGATGAAGATGGAACACAGCCAAACCAACAGCCATGACTCGCTTCAGGCCCGAGGCTCCGGCTCGCTTGAGTTCGCGCTCGGCCCGGACCTCATGCCCCAGTTCGTCCGGGGCAAGGTCACGCACGAGATTGTGAAAGGCGACGGCTTATTCACCGGCTTTGCCGGCGAACGAAGCGAACTGAACTGCGATGTCACGCCCACGGAGGTGGAAAATTTTTCCATCGG
>QHPW01000104.1:11635-12237 GCA_003219675.1 Verrucomicrobiota bacterium | reverse complement strand
AAAGTCGAAGGCCGCTTGAACCTCGAAATCCAATCCATTGACCGACAAGTGCTCAATCTTTTCGGCGCGACGCGCGGTTGGGACTTCGGGAACTCGACGCTGAACGCCAGCAGTGTCATCGACATTTCGCAAAAGGGCGCGGTCATCGCTGAGAATGGGAAACTCAACGGCCGCCAACTCGGCATCAAACAGGGCAAACAGTCCACGCCGCCGCTGGATGTGGAGTTTGATCATCAGGTCACAGTAAACCTCAACGACAAAACCGCCCTGATCCAAAAGCTTGACCTGCAAGGCAAACAGGGACAAAACGACTTGCTCCGCGCGTCGCTGGACCGCCCGATGAACCTGACCTGGGGCGCGGGCCAGCCCGGCTTCAAGGACTCCTCGCTGCAACTGACCGTCAACAAACTGAACCTGGCCGACTGGCGGCTTTTTTTTGGAGACGTTCCGCTGAGCGGCAAAGTGGACGCCCAACTCAGCCTGCTGGCGCAACAGGACGGCAAAAAATTAAAGGCTGACTTGACCGCAAAGGTCCAGGAGTTGGCCGCGCAGTTTGGCTCCAACAGGATCGACCGCGCCCATGTTCAGCTTCAGGCCGCCGC
>QHPW01000104.1:6355-11590 GCA_003219675.1 Verrucomicrobiota bacterium | reverse complement strand
CCTCGGCGAAGCGAACCAGTCGTTGCTCGCGGCCAACGGTTCCGCCAGCTATGCCCTGAACAGCGGCGATCTGAGCGCGCAGACAACGCTCGAAGCGTCCCTGCCCGTGTTGCTCAAGCAGATGGTCGTGCCGCAACTCAACGCTTCGTCGGGCATGATCAAGCTGACGGCGCTTGCGCTTCGGAAAGGCCAGGAAACAAGCGCCTCGGGCAATCTCGTGTTGGGCGATTTCTCCGGGCGCTGCGGCGGTTATCAGTTCCAGAACTTTCAAACCACGGCCGACTTTGATGTTGGGCTGAAGGACCAGGTGGCGCAGATCCGTCGCGCCGCGCTCGCGGTGCGGCAAGGCTTCGATTCGGGCGGCAGTTTCGACGTGGCGGGCAGGTATGATCTCGCGAAACAATCCGGCGAGTTCAGCTTCAACGCGGTGGACTTCAACCAGAACGCGCTCCGCCCGTTTCTCGCGCCGGGCCTGCTGCCGAACAAACTCGTTTCCCTTTCCCTGAACGGCAAAGGCACTGCCGGTTACGACGCGCGCGGCGAATCGTCGGTGAAAGCCGAATTGATGCTGACGAACCTGGTTGTCGAAGACGCGCAGAACAAACTGCCGAAATCGCCGCTCGCCGCCGGGCTGCAACTCGACGGAGGCATGAAGGAGAGTCTGGTGATTCTCCGCCAACTGCTCCTGACACTCTCGCCGACCGACCGCGCCAAAAATCAACTGCAACTGTCCGGAAAAATCGATCTGGCGAAGACTAATGCCGCGCCTGGCCAGTTGACATTGCAGGCCGAATCCCTCGATCTGACCCCGTATTACGATCTGTTTGCGGGAAACTCGAAGACAGCCCCCGCGCAATCGTCACCCGGGACCGCGACCGCCAGCGCCCAGGCCGCGCCGCGGACCGAGCCTGACGCCATTTCCCTGCCTTTGCAGCAGGCGAGCTTCGACGCGAAGATCGACCGGCTGTATTTACGGGACATCGCCGTATCGAACCTTGTCGCCAGGGCAAAAGTCAGCGGGAGCCGTGTCGCACTGAATCCTTTTCAACTCACCCTCAACGGCGCGCCGGTCAGCGCCGGCGCCAGTCTGGACCTCGGCGTCAAAGGCTGGACTTATGATTTCAGCGCGGACCTCGACCGGGTTCCATTGGATCCGCTGGTGAACAGTTTTCTGCCCGATTCGCGCGATCAATATCACGGGTTGATTTTAGCCAATGCGCAGCTCAAAGGCGCGGGCATCACCGACGCCGGCCTGCAGAAGAACCTGAGCGGCCAGTTGAGCCTCAGCTTCACGAACGCGACGATTCAATTGTTCAGCAACAAACCGCCGAAAAACATTTTCACACGGCTCATCTGGTTCACCCTCGAAGGCATCGGCGTGTTCCTCCACGTCAACGAAATCACCAGCTCGCCGTTGAACTCGATTTACGCGCAAGCTCGGATTGGCGATGGCAGGATCGACCTGGTCCGAGTCGGCCTTCAAAGCCAGGCGTTCGAGGCGCACACCCAAGGCGTTGTTCCCATGCAGGTGCCGCTCACCAACTCGCCCCTGAATCTCCCGCTGGAATTCTCTCTCAGCCGTTCGCTCGCGCAGAAGTCCGGTCTGATGCCGGCCAACACGCCGCCGGACGCCGCCTATGCTGCCCTGCCGACATTTGTCGCGGTGAAAGGGACCCTCGGCGAACCCAAACGCGACTTCAAGGAGCTTGCGATTGGCGGAGTCCTCCTCAAGTCCGGCGTCGGCATTGCCGAAAAGCTCGGCATCAACGTCGGCGACAAAACCGGCAACCTGTTGAAAGGCGTCGGCAACCTGTTGACCGGCCAAAAGCCCGCGACCACCAACGAGCCGGCCAACACCAACCCGCCGCCGAAATTCAACCCGCTCGATCTGCTGCGGAAAAAGAAGTGAAGCGGGCTAAAGTGATTGCCAAAAGAAATTTCCGAAATGGTGGGCGACGACCTGCAGGTCGTCGCGGCAAATCGGCAGGTTTGCCCACCATTTCGGAAATTAAATCGCAAATCGGTTGTGTGGCGGCTTTTCAAACTTGAGTTTTTGCTCACGGTTTGCCACTATTCACTGCACCGCGAACGTGTGCGTATTTATGAAATAGACCACCAAGGCGGTGAGTTTTTCTATGTTCTCCCGGCGGTCAGCACCGACAAAGCCGCATCACCAACGACCCGAACCGCCCCGACAACCCGGAATCCAGCATGCGCCGCCCGGCGCCACTCGGCATGAATGCGAACGTCAGTCCTGACTCAATCGGCACAACCTCAAACTCGCATCCACTCTCCTCGCCGTTGGCGGCCGGGTTGGCGAGTTGGGTGGTGATCAGCCTGGGTTTTCTCGGGCTCAAAATGCTGATGCAGGAACGCCCGGAGTTCGTCGGGTCACCGATACGAACCGCCAAGGCCGTCCTGGTGCAGGAATCGCCGCGCATCGTGACCCGAAAGGTCAGTGATGATGTCTCGGTGATCAAATCGGCTCAGCCGGAATCTTACGACATCCGCTTCGAGATGCGCGGGCGACGGGATTATCGCGGGTTGAAAACCATCAGTGACATGTCGGGCCAACTCACCGCGCGTTATGTCCTGACCAACGGCGCCGATGAACCGGTGTTCGTGCTTTTCAAATGTCCCCATCCGCGGACCGAAAGCGGCGACGGCCAAAACCTGCTGGCGGGCGGACTCAAGTTGCTGGCTTCGGTGCCCGGCGCGCAGGAGAACGCGAAGGACGCCTGGCTCTGGAGCGGGACCGTTCCCGCCCGCGCCTCGATGTCGGTCGAAGTCGCTTACGAGGTCGCTTCGCTCAAGGGAGTCATGTATCGCGTCGCGGAACAGGGTGGAAGTCCGCTGAACCCGGTCCGCGTCGCATTCAACCGAAAGGACCTCGACTCGATGCGTTTTGAAAACAGCGACGGAACGATCCGGGAAACGGCGGAGCCGATGGTCTGGGAACGAAAGAACTTCCTTGGGCCGGATTTTTTCTCCGCCAGCATCGTCGAAGGGCGCAACCTGTTCACGGCATTGTCGCAGTTGGTGGAGATGGGTCCCATCATCAGCCTGCTTTTTCTTGTCGCCGTCCTCGCCGTCATTCAGGCCCGGCAGGGACTGAGCGCGGTTCAAATGTTCACGATCAGCGCGGGATACGGGCTCTACTTCCCGTTGGTTGTTTATCTCAGTTCGCGGTTCAGTTTTGGCGTGGCCCTCGCCATTGCGGTTGTGGTTCCGGGCGCGCTGTTGTTGAATTACGCGCGCTGGCTGATCGGAAAAGCCGGTCTGGTGGCTGGCCCGGTCTTCCTCGCGCTTTACCAGGTGTTCCCTACGCTCGCCGCCTTTGCAGGATGGAACCGCGGGATGGTGTTGTTGTGTCTTGGGGTGGTGACGCTCGCGGTGCTGATCCATCTTCAGAATCGCGCGCTGCGCAGCAAGGCTGCCATTGCCGCGCTGCTGCTGGCGCTGGCGTTTCCGCCCGGGACGAGCGCCGCCGCGGTCCAGGTTCTCCTGCCCGCCGAACTGACGAACCAGATGCTCCTGGCCAGCCCCGAAAAGACGGCGGCATTGCTCGGTTACGAACCGGCGCAGTACCACGCGCGACATGAGGCCACGCATTTCCACGTCGAAGCGCGGCTGCCGTTCGAGATTGTCCGGCCCGGCGAGGCGCCGGCTGTGCTGCTGGCGGCGCCCGCTTATCTCCAGGAATACCGGCTCGAATCCTCCGCGAGCAATCTGGTTCAATTGGTCACGGTGACAAATCGGCTGGGTTTGTATGCGCAACATGCCGGCAAGGGTACCTTGTCCTTGGTCTATCGTGTTCCGGTCGGGAATCGGGAGGGAAAAAAGCGGGCGGAAATTCCCCTGTTCGTCGGGTCTCCCGGCAATCTTCGCCTCGAGTCCGCGCGCAGCGATTTCGAAATCCTCGGGGGCAGTCTGTGGGGCAAGAGCGCGGCGGACAAAATGACGGTCTATGACATCGGCGTGGCAGGTCAGG
Source organism: Verrucomicrobiota bacterium (assembly GCA_003219675.1). Classification (GTDB taxonomy): domain Bacteria; phylum Verrucomicrobiota; class Verrucomicrobiia; order Limisphaerales; family AV2; genus AV2. Next base: position 7,599 of record QHPW01000104.1, on the reverse strand, counting down.
AATCCGTAGCCATTGAATGGGTCGAGCAAGGCGGCGACGCGCGGTTTGGAGCCGGCACGGAAACCACCAGCGCGCTCTACGGAATCGGCCTGAGCCGCGCGCAGCATCTCACCGTCATCAACTCGGACGGGAGTTGCACGCACTTCGCCGAATTCGAATTGCCGGCGATGCAAAAGGAGGAATTCCGCCTCCGCCTTCCCGGCTCCGCGCNNCTCCGTCAACGGCACAGAGATTCGCACGCCCGTGGTGGAGGATCAGTTGCTGTGCCGCGTTCCACACCCGGCCCGGGCACGCGGACAAACCGCGCACCGTCTGTCATTTCGACTCGCCTATCCACCCGTGCGGCTCGGATTTGTCGGCTCGATCGAACTGACGCTTCCGGAGGTGTTTCAGACCGCGGGCACCCTGGAATGGGTGGTGTCCTTGCCGGATGGGTTCGAGACGCAAGTGATTTCCAGCGGCCTGGAGACGCAGAAAACTGCGGCAGACCTGACTGTGTTTGGCGACTACGGCAGCGTCCTGAAATCCCATCCCTACACCCGCCTGGCGAAGACCCTGGCGCCACCCGGTAAAACCAGCGCGAACTTCAAGTTTCGGCAGGGCGTTCCCGGCATCCAGGGACCCCGGCAGGAATGAGTAGAGATGCGAAACGTGGGATAGCTAAACAGATGCGGAAGCCGCCAGAACCTGCACGCTGGAAGCGTGCGCTACGTAGCGCAGCCCTTCCAGGCTGCAGGTTGGCGGGCAATGATTTGATCGGCGTAAATCGTAAATCGTAAATCGCAAATCGGTTGTGGGGCGGCTTTTCAAACTTGAGTTCTCCCTCCCGGTTGGCCACTATGAAATAGACCACCAGCTATGCGTTTTTCTATGAAATCCCGGAGGCTTGCAGGTGCATTGTCCCTTTTCACAGCCGCAGGTCTCGCGCTGGCTGTCGTTGCGCGCGCGGCTGAACCGCAGAACGGGACCGGCCACAGCCTCGAAGATTACTTGAAGCGCGTCGGATACCTGCCGATTGCGCTGAAGAAAGGCGAGCAGGACAAGCTTCTCGCCCAAGGCGCGCTTGCCGGAAAGAAACGCCTGTTTGTGGTCGATACGGGCACCGTCAGGACGGCATTGGACGAGGGCGCGGCGCGCGGACTGAAGTCGCTGGGCGAGCTTGGCGTTACGTTGGAGGACGGATTTTTTGGCAAATTGTCCGATCCCACGATCGTGTTGATGGACAAGCTCACCCTTGGAAGCGC
>QHPW01000104.1:4551-6221 GCA_003219675.1 Verrucomicrobiota bacterium | reverse complement strand
GTCCGCAATGGCAACGACCCTTCGGCGCAGCGGCTTCAGCGAGGTTCCGATCAACTTGAAATACGAAATGACGATTGACGCGAAAGTGAACGGTGAAAACGTCTAGCTGCTCGTCGATACCGGAGGCGTTTTCAGCGTGCTGGACAGCGCGCTGGCCAAACGCCTGGGCCTTGCCGCGGTCAGGCATGAAGAGGCGGACACAGGAAGTTTGATACCGAAGGAATGGAGCACCAAGGTCGTTGGCGTTGGAAAGGTCGGAGCGCACAAGATGTGGGTCACGCAATTGAAGGCGTTGGAAGTCGGTTCGCTGCAATGGACGAACGTTCACCTCGGCGTGACTGATTTGAAAAACTGGGAACTGGCGGAACCGGGAAACGAAAGCGAAGAAGTGCAGGGTGTGCTCGGGCGCGAATTGCTCAAGGCGCACGGCGCGCTCATCGATTACCACAGCCGAAAGCTATGGTTCCGGCCGGAAAAGTCAGCGACCTCCCGCAAAGCCGGAGGCATGAAAGAATGAATGGCTCGCGCTTCGCACCGCGAGCCACACTTTCCCCTCACCCCAGCCCTCTCCCTCAGGGAGAGGGAGAATCCTCCGCTGACTTTTATCACACCCGGCGCGGTGTCTGGCCGACGAACCTTCCCGAACAACCGAACCTGCCGCCGGCTGTTCCCTCTCCCCGCGGGAGAGGGTGAGGGTGAGGGGAATCGGCTTGCCGTTCAACACAGCGACTCGGAACTTCCCGAAATGTCGAACTTCGCGTCCTCCGGCAGAGCCGGAGGATTTCTCATGACAATGAGAAGACGGGAAAATGAGAAGACGCCACGGCTCGCGCGCCGTCTTTGCAGAATTCGGGCCTGATATTTTTTCTTCGCTTCTGTTCGCGGATCGTCCAAACTGCCCGCGGTCAGATCAATGGATTTGGCCCCTGCGCGGTGTACGCGCGATGGTTGGCAGTAAAACCCTGAAAACGGGTTCGACTCGCGCCGCGCGCACGATTTCCTTGCGTTACGATGGCCGGACGTTCAAATACCAAATTCTTTGTTCCGCCTGAGGAAAAGACGCACGTCATGCCGGACGATCTTGTCCAGCCTGACGAACGCACGGTTCTGATCCTGGAAGACGACCCCGCGATGGCCGGTCTGTTGAAAGACTATTTGCAGACGCGCAAGTTTCGGGTGACGCACGTCACCGGCGGCGCCGAAGGCGTGCAAAAGATTCTGGCAACCGATTTCGACGTCATCCTGTGCGACATGGTCATGCCCGGATTTCCCGGCGACATGTTTTACCGGGCGGTGGAACGGGTGCGGCCGCACCTGTGCAAACGATTCATCTTCATGACCGGTCACACGGGCGACAAGGAGATCGACACGTTCATTCGCGGTGTGCGCGGGCTCATGCTTTGGAAGCCGTTTCAAATCCATGAAGTCCTGGACGCGATCAAGATCGTGTTGCGCAAGGCGTCCTCGTCCGGCAGCCAGAAGTCGAAATAGCAGCGGGCCGGCCGTCAGGTGTTGTGCACCGCTATGAGCCAGCAGCGTGACATTATCCGGAACGGACTGCAGGAGTTGTCAAATGCCGGCGAGTCTGGACGGAATTGCTGGGTAACCTTTGAAGCGAATGGTAAAGAGCATTGGCTTCAGTGCACGCCGACCCGGATCAACATGGATTG
>QHPW01000104.1:1021-4347 GCA_003219675.1 Verrucomicrobiota bacterium | reverse complement strand
TCGATGCGTGGGATATAGATTCCTATGTCACGTTTACTCCAGCTGTTCGTGACGTTGATTCTTTGATTGCCGGCATCGACAGCATCTTTCAAGATTTGTACAGCCTTGGAGCGGAGTATGCGTTGACCTACAAAGTTGAAGATGCCCCCGGCCGTTTTTAACAGGAGGCAGCGGAGGGAACGGAGACAACTTGATCCTCTGTTTCCTCCGTTGCCTCCTGTTGAATTTGGAGGCTGGAATTGATCGCCCCGATGAGGCGGATTTCTTTTTCGTGTGTTTGGCGTGTTGGGCGGTTATCGTTCCGGTCGTTGGAAGTAAGAGTATGCACCAGCCGCGGATCATGTATATCGAGCGGAAGGATGACGGAGTCACAGGCCCAGGACGGATTGGACGAGTCACATTCTCCAAGTCAGGAAGGACGCTGTATTATCGCGGACAAACTTTCAAGTCTTGTGACGGGGCTGGCTTCAAATGCAACTACTTTGATGCCGAGACTGAGATCGGTTATTGGATCTCCGGCTGCAAGAAGGACGGACGGGATCGATTGTATCCAGGCATTATCGAGATCGATGACGACGTGCGCGAGGAGTACTGGACGGGCATCCGAGGGATGCCTGAACGCAAAGCCCAGAGAGTGATTCGATGTTCCGGGAAGTACGGCGGGAAGAACGCGGGGAAAATATGATCAAGGCGCATGAAACTCACGGTCCGACCGCTCACGCCCGATCGGTGGCCTGCCTTTGAAGATCTGTTCGGCAAACATGGCGCCTGCAATGGCTGCTGGTGTATGTATTGGCGAATCGGCAGCGCCTATCGCAAGAGGTCTCGCGAGAAGAACAGGGCGGCGATGCGTGAGGTCGTGAGGCGCGGTGCGCCCCCCGGCTTGCTCGCTTTCGATGGCGAGGTGGCCGTGGGCTGGTGTCAGCTTACGTCGCGCGATGACTTGCCGTGGCTCGAGACGTCATGGCTGCTGAGGCGCGTGGACGATGTGCCAGTCTGGTCGATCTCCTGTTTCTATGTGCGCCGAGGCTATCGCAAGCAGGGTGTCATGTCTGTGCTGATCGCGGCGGCGTTGAAAGCCGCAAAGCGCGCGAAAGCGCCCGCGCTCGAAGCCTATCCGGTTGATAAAGACGAGCCTAAAAGCACATCGAATCTGTTCACCGGCACGGCCTCGAGCTTCGCACGCGCTGGATTCAAGACCGTGGCCCGCCCCTTGCCGCATCGCCCGATCATGCGCCACGATCTGAAGGCGATCAGTCCGGCCTCAAAATCAAAGGAGGCCGAAGAAGGCGCCGGAGCCAACGCCGGGATCCGTCACGCGTCGTGCTGACGCAGGCCGCGCGCGACCCATTCCACCAACAGCGCCAATTCATGAGAGCTTTTTTTAGGGACGGGTTCTTCTGGGTTACCCGTTCCGACAATGACCCGTTCCGAGAACGCTCCGACCGCAAATCCTCTCTGCGGTCTTCGCGCCTCCGCGGTGAAAAATGAAACCGCCTAGACGAGGAGCGCAGAGCAATCTATAAACGGTTCAGGCCTTGTGATTGACCAGGCAGACCTGGTGCGCAACTCAAGAGTCGATATATCCCCGACCGATCTTCCACCAGGGGTCGAACGTTTAAAGTTATTGACGCTTCGGTTGGCGGGAGTAAAGTCGCCCGCATGTCCATCGGGAGCGGCGTTTCATCCGGTAGTTTCATTCAGGAAGCCCGTTCACCCAAACAAATAATACAGCACACCTTGCCCCGGGGCTGAGGTGATTCACCCCGGCCCGGGGCTGAGCAGGCGGTATTATTCGAAGGCTCAGGCGTCAGCGAAACCGTGTTCCAACTATTATGAAAATCGGGATCATCGAGTTGATTGAGGACTCAGCATCCAAGAGCTGGACGGATCGTGTTTACCGCGCTTTTTTCAAAAAGTATCATGCCAGCATCATTCCGCAGGCGGTCGCGGTGTGGTGCCGGCAGTTGGGCCATCAGGTTTGGTACACCACTTATTACGGCCAGGAGGACCCGGTCAGTTTGCTTCCGGACGAGCTGGACGTTGTTTTCGTCGCCAGCTACACCCAGGCCAGCGCCCTGGCTTACGCCCTGGCGAAGGTCTATCGCATGAGGAAGACGCTGACGGTGATCGGCGGGCCTCATGCCAAGGCGTTTCCCAAGGATTGCCTCCGCTTTTTCGACCTGGCGGTCAAGGACTGCGATAAGGCGCTGATCGACGACATTCTTCGGGGGCGTTTCGACCGGCACACAGCCGTGACCAGCGGCCGGCCGTTGAAGGAGATCCCGAGCGTTGAAGAGCGGATGCCGGAGATCAAGGCCGCGTCTTTGGTCGGGAGCAGGCTGCCCGGCATGAGTGTTGTGCCGCTGCTCAGCAGCGTGGGCTGCCCGTACAGTTGCGACTTTTGCGTGGACTGGAACAACCCCTATGTGGTTTTGCCTCCGGAATTGCTGGAGGCCGATCTTCAGTGCGTGGCCAAAAACTGGCCGGGGATCAACGTGACCTATCATGACCCGAATTTCGGAGTGAAGTTCGACCAGGTGCTGGGGATCATTGAAAAGATCCCGAAGGAAAAACGCAGCCCCTACATCATCGAGAGTTCCCTCTCCATTTTGCGCGGACCCAAGTTGCAGCGGTTGAAAGACACCAACTGCCTGTTCATCGCGCCGGGGGTCGAATCCTGGAACAACTACTCGAACAAAGCCGGGGTCGGCGCCAGCGTGGGCAAGGCGAAACTCACCCAGGTGGTCGAGCACTTTCGCGAACTGCGGCAGTATGTCCCCGGGCTCCAGGCCAACTTCCTGTTCGGCACCGACGCGGACCACGGAGAGGAACCGGCCGATCTGACCAAGGAATTCATGCGGGCGGTCCCGTTTGTCTGGCCGACGGTCAACATTCCCACCCCGTTTGGCAACACGCCGCTCTACGACCGCGCGCTGGCCAACCGGCAAATCCTGGAATCGATGCCTTTCAGCTTTTACTACACGCCGTTCCTGGTGACCACCATGCCGCATTATTCGCCGGTCGAATATTACGACAAGCTGATCGACCTGTATTCGACGATGACCTCGAATGCGATGTTGGCGCGCCGGTTCACGAAGGAGTCCACCCTGGGTTTCAGCCTGTTAAACGCGCTGCGGACTTTCGCCATGCGGCAGGAGCTGGTCGCGCTTCGTCTCTTGCGGAAGATGCTGGCAACGGACCCGGAGTTTCGCGCCTTCCACGAGGGGCGCAGTCGTTCTCTTCCCGAGTTCTACCACCATCGTTACGAGCAAAAGCTGGGGCGCTATGCGAACCTGATGTCTCGCGCGGAGAGAATACCGGAG
>QHPW01000104.1:0-1013 GCA_003219675.1 Verrucomicrobiota bacterium | reverse complement strand
CGTTTCAATGGCGACCTGAAACAGGGCGGAACGGAAGAAGGTCAAGGGTCGTGGGGGCGTTTCCTGACACTGTCTCCGGAGCGCCGGTCTCCGATCCGGCAGGTATTCAAACGCGCCCCGAAACGCGCCGGATCGGAGATTGGCGCTCCGCGGTGCCGGACGAGTCGAGGGCAGTGTCAAAATGCGCCCGGTTCGTGGTTTTTTGCTCTTTTTTTTGTTGTCATTCACCAGGCTCAACGGGTATAAACTTCTACTTGGAATTCCCTGCGTAGTTTTTCGCACCATGAGACCACGAAGGCGACGCGACCAGGCCCGTGTGGACGGGCCCCGGAAAATTCTCGTCGTCGAAAAGGAAAGCGCGGCGCGGAAAACCTTGACGCTCGACCTGAAGAAAGCCGGATACACGGTGATCGCCGCGTCTGACTATGCCGAGGCCGTCGCAGCCATTGGCGTTGAGAAGCCCGATTTAGTCACCGCGGATGTGAATCTTTACGATCGGGCCGGGAATCGCCCGCGGGACGGACTCGCATTGGTCGAGTGGATGGGAAGCTTCAACGCTGGCCGCAGAATTCCATTCATCGTGATTTCAGGGGATGACCCGAAACTCGTGATGAGACGAACTCAGGAGATGGACATGGTTTTCCTGCTGCCCAAGCCCATCGTCCGAAAAGAGCTGCTGACGGCAATCAGCGCGGCGATCCGATCGCGCCGCAAACGCGCTATGTAGCGCACGCTTCCAGCGTGCCGGTTCCAGCGGCTTTCCAGCCGCCGGTTCCGGGGCGGTGAGTTGGCGCCCAGATCGAAGGCCCGGTTGATGTCCGGATTTTGGTTCAAGGAACTCAGCAACACCACATACTCCCGCGGATTCACGCCGGCCCTTTCTTTAACTCGATCCAGAATTTGCTCCCCTGGCCTTCGGCCGATTCCAACCCCACCCGCCCTCCCAGCCGTTCCACTCCCTTTTGCACGATCGCCAGCCCGATGCCCGTGCCCGGATAGGTCTCCACCCCGTG
>QHPW01000103.1:13195-13889 GCA_003219675.1 Verrucomicrobiota bacterium | reverse complement strand
GCTCCGCACCGGAAGGTCCACCGGACCTTCATAGACTGCATTGCCGACGTTTCGCGCGGCAAAGGTGGAAGCCGCAACCGGGCCGGACGGCATGCCGACGCGATCGATTTCCACTCCGTTCAGATACACCATGGCACCGTCATCAATGATGCGGCGCATTCGCAGTCTGGCGCCGCCGGGATTGCCGGTAAAATTAAAGTGCGTGCGGAAATAATAGGTCGTGATGTTGGTGCCCATGTCGAGTGTGGTGCGGACCGGTTCGGGCAAATCCGGCACCGTGCCGCTCTTGCCTTCGAACAAAGCCAGACCGGAAGGCCAGGAACTGTCATTGAAGTTCGTTTCCTTCCAGGCCGTGCCCAAATCGGATCCGGACGCATTGTAGCGCCATTGCTGGGTCTGATTGATCCCGATCAAGACGTCGATATCAGGGGCGACGGTGAAACTGAACTCGTTCGTTGTGAGGTTGGGTGGAGACGCGCTGTCCGCGTAAATCAGCCGGACGACATTCGTGGATTCCGGCGCAAGTTTGGCCGGCGGAGTGTAGGTCACGGTGGTGATCTCACCCACCTTGTTTGTCACAGGTTCAACCCGTTGGCCGTTTAAAAACAGTTGGATCGAATCATTCTGGACCTGCAGCGTTCCATCCGCGAGGACAATACTGATGCTGTTGGTGCCCGGCACGTCATGCGCATCC
>QHPW01000103.1:0-13083 GCA_003219675.1 Verrucomicrobiota bacterium | reverse complement strand
AATGCCGAAAATCGTGTCAGCCGGGCCACGAGTGCCGTCGAATTCACCCAGTTTCAGGGCGAACTTGTCCAACGCGTTGCCGCCGGTTGTGACCCGGAACCCGTCGTCGCTGTTCACCCCCATCACGTAGAGGCCGGGATTTGGAAATTCCAAAAAGGTGAGAACTTCGATGGCGGAGTTGCCCATTCCTCCGTCCCGCGGACCGGTGCCCGGCAGACCGGGAAAGGGCTCGTCGTCCGGGAAGTTGCCCGCGCCTGCTCCAATGTCGAAGTTGATCATCGTCTGGCGGGCGTAGTAACCGTTGGTATCGGCGCCGGCGAGGTTTGCAAGATTTGGGCCCTTCAATCCGGCGAGTTGAGCCTCTGTCCACACCAGACTGTCGGGATTACTCGCTTCGGTCTCGTAAGGACGGATTTTGAAGCCGGGTTTCGTCCGATCCACTGATGCCGGAGCGGTCGCGAACTCCGGCCGCACCAGCGCATACGCCGGAACCACAAAGCCAAGATCGTACGATTGGGTCAGGGGCGGTGTTGCCGTATCGGCAAACTCAAGCTTTGCGGCGTGACTGGAACCCGGCGTGAGCGGAGCCATCGCAGCGTATTTGATCGTGGTTACGGCCCCCGCTTTGCGGATGACGGGCGTCGCCCCAGTTCCATCAAAGGCCAGTCGGATCGAATCCGATTTGACCTGGGTGGTTCCATCGGTCAGAGCGACACTCAGCCCGAGAGGCGAATGAGTCGAAGCAGTAACGACCGGCGGCAAGGCATTGGTGGCGACGGGCGGCGGCGTGCTGCCTGGAGACGGCGGCGCGACATAGACACCCGTGTAATCCCAGGTTGCACGGCCGTTGGACAACACGAAGGACAGCCCGTAGAGGGCGGCGCCTTCCAGACCAACCAGGCTCGCGGGCACTTCCAGGCGAACCCATTGTCCTGCCTGCGGCAGCGGGCCCATGTAATATCGACTTGCGGTCCCGTTGGTCCCCAGCGCGATACTGTTCGTGCCCCAATACGCGCGGTGCTCCCAATTCGTGGTGGCCCATTGTAACATGACTTCGCTCGGCAGATCAACCGGATCCAGATAGACGCACGTGAACAGAGTGTTGTTTGTGTTGACGGGCAAGGGACGCGTGGTTCCGAAAAAGAAATGCTGATGGGGCCCCGTCTTGACGGCCGACTGATGCGCCAGGGACCCTGAAAAGGGCGCGGGATCGCTGTCGATCCATTTCCAGGAATCACCCCCGGACACTCCGGTGACGCTTTCCTCCGGCACGGCATCGTCAGACCACACAATGTCGCTGCCGAGATGCAACTTGACGGCAGCGGTGTTGTTGTTTTCGGCAGCTCCGCCCCCCTCGTTGATCAAGTGGCCCGGATCAGCGATGGAGACCAGCCAGTAGTCGCCATCCGGAATGCCACTGATGTCCAGGTCCTGATCCGGGAGTGCCCACGGATAAACATCCACCCAGCCCACGGAGATGCCTTGTGGGTCAACGCGATCGCAGTTGGTATAAACCTGAGAGAAGGACGCGTGTTCCAGCGAGGCATTGACAAACAGATCATCTCTGATGCAGAAGCTGACCTTCTCGGCCGAGGCAAAAACGTTGCCACCCACGGATCCATCGGTCGCCACGTTGTGGAGTTCGTAGCGCGCGAAGTTTTCGAAGTGCCAGTGATTGTGCTGGGGATGGAACACGAACGTGCCGACATAGTTGGTGGCCACCGGATGCCAGACATCATTCGTGTCGTGAGTGTAAAGCCGCTGGTAGGCATCGGTGGTGCCGGTGGCGGGGTTGTTCACCGGAATCACTTCGAGCGGACCCTGGCCAAGATTGGCAATCGAGATCGAGAAACGAAGCAGTTTCCTGCCCGTTCCGAAATCGTACTCGATGCCGATATCAGAAGGAGGAAGCGTGACCAGGTCTGGATAATGAGGCGTGCCGGCGGGGCCGCCGAGACTCGCGTTCGCGAGCACAAGCGAGGCCGTGGTCCATACCAGGCTTTTAAGCTTCATGGTTCCGTTGTCACGCTGTCATCCTCGTCCATCTGATGACTTGAGCGGGTCCGGAGGGAGATTAGATCAGCCCGGATTCGGTTCACTAACGGGGTAAATAACCCAAAAACATAGGCGGAGAGACCGCACGTCTGCGCCGCGTGGCCGTTTTCACGCCGGGAGCAGGGAATCGCCACGAACCTCGTCCGGGCCGCGGCTCCTGGGATTCTCAATGCGCTGGAACGATATTCCGGATGCTGCGCAATTGCTCGGGTCCAGAGAAGTAAACTTCGCCCGGCATCTGCCTTTCACGGTTTGGCATCGAGCACCAGAACCCAGTCGTCCTGCTCGCCCCGGGCCGGCGGAGCAAACTCCTGGATGCCTTTATTAGAATACCGGCGGATTGCTTTCCACGTTCCATTGCGCGCGTCGTACCACTGAGCGCTCACTGACGAGCCGCTGAGCTTGCTCATGTGAATGCTCAGAGGCTGCCCCACCGGTGTGTAGGCGATCAGGAAGCTGCCGTCTTCGGCCCGCGCCGCCACCACGCGCTGCGTGCCCTCACCCTGCTCCGAGGCGATGGCGGACTGGTCGGGAACAATTTTGTGCCACGGTCGCTGCTCGAACAGGCGGCGCATCAGCCCCACCTGCCCAGAGCCCTCGTAAGCCATCGCCTTGCGCCAATGTTGAAAGCCATTCTTCGGCAACGGGCCATCGGCATCTTTGTAGAACCAGAATAAGTCCAACGCGCCGTAGCCGTGTCCCGCCGCGCCGGCGAGCATCGCCGAGTAGGCCTGGGTGCGCACCTTGTGAGCGTCAATGCGCGGTTTGCCGGCGCCGGTGGGATGGTTCTCATACGCCGGCTCCATGTCGACGGTCGGCTTCGCGGGCGTCAAGGCGTAATCCTTGCTGACGAACGCATAACTGTCCGACCCGAAATGATGCCCGGATTGGATCGAGTTGAAGTCGAGCCAGTCCGCCTTGTGAAACCACATGGAGGACGAAGTGCTCCCCTGGCCGTGGTAGCAAACGAGTTGGCTGCTGCCGCTGCCGTCCTTCAGCCCCTTCGCCATCGCCACCCAGACCGCGTCGTATTTGCCCGGAGCGGAATCCCCGCCTGGAAACCACATGACGGCGTTGTTCCTGTAGCGCTCTCCCAGGAACTTGCCGAAGGTGTAGGCGTTCTTCTCATCGAATACTCTTTCCGGATGGTCAGTGACGTGCCACGACTTGGCGGTCACCAGGCCCATTACCAGGCCCAGCTCGTTCGCGCGATTGACCACGTAGTCCACATTCTTGAAAAACTCCTCGTTGGGCCGGCCCGGGTCGCGGTCGAGGAGCGGCGTCGCGTCGAGGAGCGACGCATTGCCGTCGGGGTGTTTCCTGTCCAGTCCGCGCAGCACATACGCCTGGATGACCGTGAATCCCTTGGCGGCGCGGTCTTTGAGATACTCGTCCAGTTCCTCATGATTCAGCCGCTGGAAAAGCAGCCAGCAAGTGTCGCCCAGATAGAAGAAGGGCTTGCCGCCCTGATCGACGAAATATCGTCCATTCGCGCTGACTTTGAGTTTGAGGTTTTTAACGGAACGCACTGGCGCATCGTTGGGCGTGGCGGCGTTCCCACAAACCGCCATCAGTAGCGCCGTCGCCAGCGGGCATACTGCCCTGAGGGCGTGTCCAAAAAATCGTAGCCGGGGTGAGTCCGCGCTGATCTCCCGTGAATTTTTGGAAAAGTGCGCCGACTGACGTCGGCGGCCACGGCAAAGGGGATTGTTAAGACACGCCCTGAGACCGATGACGAATGTTTGTGTTCTCATGAGTTCAGCGTAGCAGAAGGACGTTCATCCGCTCAACCATTAATCCCGATGTCGCGCCACAAATTCGTCGTCATTCAAGTGTGGATGCGCGCGATACACACGGTCGATTTCCTCGCGCTGGCCGGGACCGAGGGATTCGTTCGGGTCGAGACACCGGATGCCTTCGAGCAGACCTTGACGGCGCAACACCTCGTGGATGCCGGGGATGCAGCCCGCGTAGCCGTTCGCGGCATCGAAGAAAGCGGCGTTGGCGTCGGTGACTTCGACGCTGCGGCGGAGCAGTTCGACGGGAACAACCCCGCCCGTTTGCACGATGCGCCGGCAATCGGCGTGAAGCTCGACCGCTTTCTTGGTCCACACCGCCCAGTGACCGAGCAATCCGCCAACGATGCGTCGTTCAAATGTCTTCCCATTGACCTGGAAACGGAAGGGCGTCAGCAGGTCCATCACGATGTTGTCGTCGTTGCCGGTATAGAGCGCGATGTCGTCGCGGCCGGCTTCGGCGATGGCGCGGACCACGTCCAGAGTCTGGTACCGGTTGAAGGGAGCGATCTTGATGGCGACCACGTTTTGGATTTCGGCGAAGCGCCGCCAGAACGAATACGGCAGCACGCGTCCGCCGGCGGCAGGTTGGAGGTAAAAGCCGAACAGCGGGATAATCTCAGCGACCGCCCGGCAGTGAACGATGAGTGCGTCTTCGCTCGCGTCCTTGAGCGCACCCAGGCTGAGAAGGCCGGCGTGGAAGCCGAGTTGGCGAACGAGCGTCGCTTCGCTGAGCGCCTGCCTGGTCCGGCCGCAAAGGCCAGCGATCCGGACGCGCGGGGAGGTTGGAGTTCCGGCTTCAGCCGGTCCGGCCGGGTCCGAGCCGAACGCCACTCGCCCATCGAACCTCTTGCCTGCTGAAGGCGGAACCGCGCGGGCCATCTCCTCGGCCGCCAGCTCAAGCACGGGCCGGAACAATCCAACCTTGGGATTTCGGATGGCGAACTGGGTGGTGTGCACTCCGACGGCCAGGCCGCCCGCGCCGGCGCCGATGTAATAGCGGAACAGAGCGCGCTGTCTCCGTTCGTCGAGCTTGCGCCGCGCATTCAACGCCAACGGGCAGGCCGGAATAACCAGCCCGCAGTGCAACGCCTGATGAATTTCGAGTTTGATTGGAGCGGCCATACATGCCAAAAAAAACCGCAGGACGCGCTACGATTTGACGCGATGAAGATAGCCACAAAAAGGCGCAAGAGAGTTCAGCTTTCGCGCTTTTTGTGCCTCTTCGCGGCTCATAAAGTTGGGAAACAAGCGGAGCACCCGCAGGGTTCCACATTCGCGGGAAAGGTCCATTGCCTCCCGATGAGAAACGCCTCGTTCCCACTCACCCTGGCGCTCTCCCTCAGGGAGAGGGAACAGCTTTCGACGCTCTCTGACGTTCCGACGTTGCGGTTGCCCGCTCCGCGCCGGGACTTTGTCGAAGCGCTCCGATTGCGCACCCAACCGGCGAACCATCTCCCTCTCCCAACGGGAGAGCGCCGGGGTGAGGGGAACGAGCGCGCCCACCGTCGGAACGGCGCAGGCCTCTGAAGGGAGGTATCGCCTCCAGGGCTGTTTGGTTTTGAGCCATTCATCATCTCAAGCCTCTGGCTGTGTCGAAGGTCGCTGACGATGCTCCGTCCTATGTTGCGGTCTGCATAGCAAAACCCGTCTAAAGATTTCGTTTCAACTGTGCGCTAATACCTGCCATCCCGCACCTCGAAGTGGGTCGGCTTGCCCAGGTTTTCGCCGCCGCGTTTCACCCAGTCCGCCACCCACTCCATCAATTGTCCGGCGCTGACCCGCGGCAAGCCGAACAATTTGTGCGCTTTCGACGCGCGGCCCAGGCAACTCGTTTCCAGTTCGGTCCCCCGAAAAAGCGGTCTTTTCCCCAGCAAACGGCCCATCGTCTCGGAGACTTCGCGGACACTCAGAATCTCCGGACCGGTGACGTTGATGACGAACGGGGGCGACGTCACCTGCTCGAAAGCAAGCAGCGTCATGGCGTTGTTATCGCCTTGCCAGATGATGTTGAAATAGCCCATCGCCAGGTCGATGGGCTCGCCGGCGACGATTTTGCGCGCCAGGTCCACCAGCACGCCGTAACGCAATTCGCAGGCGTAAAAGAGACGAATGAGCACCGTCGGGATGTTCCACGCGCGGCTGAAGTATTCGAACATGCGCTCGCGTCCGAGGCAGCTCATGGCGTATTCGCCCACGGGTTGGGGCGAATCGGTCTCACGCGAGCCGCCTCCCGCCACGGTTGTCAGGCCGTAAACGGCGCCCGTGGAAAACGCCACGATGCGACTGGAACGATACTTCCGGCACACGACGCCGGGCAAGTAGGCGTTCATGGCCCAGGTGCCGGCCGCCTGGTCGGTGGAGCCAAACTTCAATCCGGCGAGGTAGATCACGTTCGGGACCATCGGGAGTCGAGCCACCGCCGCTTCGTCGAGCAAGTCGCAGCGAAAGGTTTCGATCCCATGCGCCCGCAACCGGTCCTCTTCGTTGGAGTCGGAGAACCGCGACACACCGATGACACGACGCGCCACCCCGGCAAGGTCGGAGGCGCGCCTGGCCATGCGCGCGAGCGACGGTCCGATTTTGCCACCGACGCCCAGCAGGATGATGTCTCCCGCCAGGCGGCGCATGGATTCGACCACGGGTTTCGCAGGTTCGCTGAGCAACTCTTCGAGTTGTTCGATCGTTAGAATTGCTTTCATCTCAATGGAGACCGGCACGGGTTTCACGAGCGAGCGTCCTCGCGAGCCCTGATTAAACTCCGAAGGATTTGGCGCCCCGCCAAGTGCATACCCCCAAGCCGGCCCGGCTGCAAGAAATCGCTTCCCAAACAAATCCGAATCCGGCAGGAAATACTTTGTTGACATATCAACAATTGAATTCTAAACATTAACCCGATGAGCGCGATTGTATCCTCGCCCGGGCCGCGGTATCAGGCCTTGCTCCAGCTGTTGCGCACCGCGGAGACCCTCTGGAACGTCAGCCGTCTGTTCTTCGTCCGTTGGGACCTCAGCCCCAGCCAGTTCAACCTGCTCAACCTGCTTTACGACCAGCCCGAGGGCTGCACCCAGATCGAATTAAGCCGCTCGCTCATCATGCACCGTTCGAATGTGACCGGCCTGGTGGACCGCCTCGAAGCGCGTCGGCTGGTGCAACGTCGCGACAGCGCGAGGGACCGCCGGGCCTATCGCGTCGTCCTGACTTCCGTCGGTAAAAAGCTGGTCCGGCAAATCCTGCCGCATTATTACACGGCGGCGGAAGAGGTGTGGAGCGAGCTTCCCGCCGCTCGCGCGAACCAATTGATCCATGAATTGGCCCGTGTTTGCGCCAAGGCCGAGCGGGTCGCCGGGAACGGGCGGTTGGACCCATGAATGCCAACGTCCATTCCTCCCTTGCGATGGAGGCGCCTCCGATGGGGGAGCCAATCGCGATTCAAGCATTGTCGTGGACACAGGGTTTGCTTCTCACCGCGGGTGCAGTGACCGCGTTTCATGCCTGGCTGGCGCCGATCTCGCTTTGTGTGACCGCGGCGATGATTCTTTCGCTTTTGGGAAAAGCGGTTCTCGGCAAATGTTCCAAACCATGAAGATCCTTCTTCGTTTGCTGGTGCGATGGCTGTTCCGGTTTCGGGCGTATAACGAAGAGGTGCTCAAAGCGCAGGGGCCGGTGTTGCTCATCCCCAACCACCAATCGCTCCTGGATTGGCTCTTTCTGGGCGTTTGCCTGGATGAGGACTGGAAGTTCGTCGTTTCGAGCGTCGCCGCGCAAACCACCTGGCTCCACCGCAAAATTGCGATCAACAGCCGCACCTTTCTCATTGACAGCACGTCGCCTTACGCCCTGAAGCGCATGGCGGAGTATCTGCAAAGCGGCGGGCGGCTGGTGTTGTTCGCTGAAGGACGGCTCTCGCGCACCGGCTCGATGATGAAACTGTTCGACGGCACCGGTTTTCTGCTGCACAAAACGCGCGCGAAGGTGATCACCTGTTATTTGCGCGGAGTTGACCACCAACGGTTGACGCTGCACAAAAATTTCAAGCGATGGTTCCCGCGCGTCACCGTTCATTTCAGCGAGGTGCTCGCGCCGCCGCGGCTCGAACAGGTGAGCACCTCGCAGGCACGCAACGCGCTGACCAACTGGTTGCGCGACCAAATGGTCTCGCAACAATTCGCCATCGAAATGCAGCACGGGCCGGCCACCGTGCTCGGGGCCATCGCCGAAACCGCCCGCCAGCGGCCCCGGTTCGTTGTGATGGAGGACGCGACCCGGCAGGGGTTGACTTATCGTCGCCTGATGGCCGGCGTCGATTTGATGGCGCGACAATGGCGCAGCGCTCTGGGCACGGCGCGGGACGAACGGATTGGCATTCTTCTGCCGAACATCAGCGCCACGCCGGTCGTGCTGCTCAGTCTTTGGGCCGCGAACAAGGTGCCCGCGGTTTTGAATTACTCGACCGGCACGACCACTATGCTCGCCTGCACCCAACTGGCCGGTTTGAAACGAATCGTGACATCACGCACTTTCCTGGAACGGACCAAACTCAACATCGACCCGTTTGTCAAAGGGGGCATTGAATTGATTTACCTGGAGGAGGTGCGGCACAACTCTTCGGACGCGCAGAGATTTTTCGCACTGTTGCGCCACACGCTCCGCGCTCCGCGCTTCGCGGGTCACGCTCGAGCTGACGCTACCGCGGTGATCCTGTTCACCAGCGGCTCGGAGGGCGTGCCCAAAGGCGTCGAACTCACGCACACCAACCTCATCTCGAACATCCGGCAACTGCTGCTCATCACCGACATCCAGGACAGCGACCGCATTTTCAACGCGATGCCGCTGTTCCACAGCTTTGGCCTGACCATCGGCACGCTGTTGCCGTTGGTGCGCGGCAGTTATATTTTCATCTATCCGTCGCCGCTGCATTACCGGGTTGTGCCGACGATTTTTTACGACCGCGACTGCACCATCATGATCGGGACGAACACCTTTCTCAACGGCTACGCGCGCAAGGCGCACCCGTACGATTTTCGCAGCTTGCGTTACATGTTCTCCGGCGCCGAAAAGGTGCAGGAGGCGACCGCCAACCTCTGGTCGCGGCGGTTCGGGGTGCGCATCCTCGAAGGCTACGGCGCGACCGAATGCAGCCCGTGCATCAGCCTCAACACGCCGATGGAGGCCAAACACGGTTCCGCCGGAAAACTGCTGCCGCACATCGAATATAAACTGGAACCGGTGGAGGGCGTCTCGGAAACGCGGAATGCGGAATGCGGAATGCGGAATGAACAGAATCCCGTTGCGTCGGGCCGATTGCTGGTCAGAGGGCCGAACGTGATGCGCGGTTACTTGAATTCGGAAGCCAACGCGCAGTTCAAGGCGCTCGGGGGTTGGTATGACACCGGCGATATCGTGAGCGTGGACGCCGATCGGTTCGTGACCATTCTCGGCCGGCTGAGACGCTTCGCCAAGGTGAGCGGGGAAATGGTCAGCTTGACGGCGGTCGAAGACGCGCTGGCCGGCGCCTTTCCGCAATACGGCCTGCGCTGTCAGATCGCGGTGTTGAGCCGGCCCGACGAAGAAAAGGGCGAGAGGCTGGTCGCGGTGACGAACGAATCGCGGCTGCAACCGGACGAAATCCGCGCCACGATCAAAGCCAAAGGTTTGGCGAATATCTGCGCGCCGCGCGAAGTGAAATACGTGCGGGAGATTCCTAAACTGGGCACGGGGAAGGTGAACCATCGCGAATTGGCGAAGCTGATCTGAAGGCCGGGTGCATGCGGAATGACTGACCAGCTCCAAATCCGTAGCCACGGCGACCCTTCGCTGCCGACGCTGGTTTATCTGCCCGGCATCCACGGCGATTGGACGCTGGTCAGCAGTTTCCGCGCGGCCATGGCCGGCCGAGTCCGATTCGTTGAATTCACTTACCCGCGCACGCTGACCTGGTCGCTGAACGATTACGCCGGAGCGATCGAAGCAGCGTTGCTGGCAAATGGAATCGAGCGCGGTTGGCTGTTGGGCGAATCGTTCGGCTCACAACCGGCGTGGGCCATCCTCGCGCGAGGGCCCGGTTCTACTCGCGCCCAAAGCGAAGAATACGGTGGACTTGGAAGTTCGCCCTCCCGGAGGCGGTTTAGGGTCGAAGGCCTGATCCTCGCGGGCGGGTTTGTCCGGCATCCGGTGAATTGGGCGGTTCGCATGACGGGTTGAGTCAGCAGCGCGACACCGCTCTGGTGCGTAAAGCTTTTTTGCGTGGCCTATGCGCGCTACGCCAGATTCCGTCACAAGCGCGCCCCCGAAACACTGGCCAGCATCCGTGAATTTGTCGCGAACCGGACGGTCGAAGCCGACCGGCAGGCGATTGTCCACCGCTACACGCTTATTGCGGACAACGACCTCAGACCCGTGGCGCGACAATTCGGTCTGCCGGTCTATTATCTGGCGGGTCTGGTCGATCCTCTGGTGCCGTGGTGTTATGTGCGGTGGTGGTTGCGACGCAACTGTCCCGGCTATCGCGGCGGAAAAACCATGTGGCCCGCCGACCACAATGTGCTCGGCACCGCGCCGAAGGCGTCCGCCGGGCAAATCCTCGGGTGGATTTCTTCAGGCGCGGGCCTTTCGGAGCGTGAGATGGAACTCACAACTGGAACCGCGTAGTGGAAGCGCAGGGGTCTTCGTAGAGGTCATCCACAAAAGTAAGAATGGTTCTGCTCATGCTTTCTTTTTGGAAGAAATGCAGTGGCTTGCGCAACTCTTTCGACGGAACCCGCGTCGCTTTGGAACGGCGAGCACGGGAACGCAAGGGAACACGGAGAGTCAAGAAAATGCGTGCATTCCGAAATGAACCGGTTAGATTAATTCAAATTAACCGAAAATGTACCCGCAGGTTGACACGAAAGATCCCGCCGCGGTTGAAAAAGAAGTGCAGGCGGCGTATCTGATGATGTTTCCCCAGGGAGACCCGGTGTTTGTCCCGACGGCGCTGGGGTGGGTGAAAGATTGCTTCGGCGGGAACTACAAGGACTACCTGGCCAGCGACGCGCGCTATCACGACCTGGAACACACGTTGCAGGGCACGTTGTGCATGGCGCGTTTGCTTCATGGGCGCCATCAGGCGGACGCCAAACCCGTGGTGAGCCAGCGGATGTTCGAATTGGGCCTCCTGGCCATCCTGCTGCACGACACCGGCTACTTGAAAAAGAAGGATGATCCCGGCGGTACCGGCGCCAAATACACCCTGACGCACGTGACTCGAAGCGTGCAATTCGCCGAGCAACTGCTGGAAGAAAAGGGATGCCCGCTGAAAGAAATCCGGATGGTGCAAAACATGATCCGCTGCACCGGCGTGAACGTAAACCTGTCCCTCATTCCGTTTCATAGCGAGGTGGAAAAAATTGTCGGCTTCGCCCTCGGCACCGCGGACCTGCTTGGGCAAATGGCGGCAGGGGATTACGTGGAGAAACTGCCGGTTTTATATTCGGAATTCGATGAGTCGGCCCGCTTTTACCATGGAAAAATGGCGTTGACGCAGAATTTTTCCGGCGCAGACGATCTGGTCCGCAAGACACCGGATTTTTGGACCAAATACGTCCGGCCCAAAATCAGCAATGAGTTTTGGGGCTTGCATCGTTTCCTGAACCAGCCCTATCCCAACGGGCCGAACCCTTACCTGCAACGGGTCGAAGCCAACATCGAAAAGGTGCGCAAACAACTGGCCGCGGTGGCGTGATTTGCGGACCCCTGCGGGAGAGGTCCGGATTGTTTTTTCTTTTTGCATTTTCCCGTTGGTCTTTTGAATCTGTGGCATGTCGCGTGCCTACGTGCTGCAACCGTTCCGCCCGCCGGTCAATCTACAGATCGACTACGAGCGCGAACTGAACCCGCAGCAGCACGCCGCGGTCACCGCACCGCCGGGCCCGTGCCTGGTGATCGCAGGCGCGGGCGCGGGCAAGACCCGGACCCTGATTTATCGGGTTGCGTATCTGCTGGAGCAAGGCATTCCTGCCGAGCGCATCCTGTTACTCACCTTTACCAACAAGGCTGCCAGGGAGATGATGCGCCGCGTGGCCGATTTGCTCGGCGCGCATCTAGTCTCGGCTACGAAAGCAACTTCCCGATCCTTGATGCCGAAGACGCGAAGGATCTGATTGCCGCCTGCATGGACGACGCGCGGATCGACCTCAAAACCACGCGCTTTCCCAAGGCCGACCTGCTGGGCGACATTTTCTCGCTCGCCGTCAATACGGAGAAATCGGTCCCGCAGATTCTCGAGGAAACCTTCGACTATTTCAGCCCGCTCGCCTCGCAAATCGAGGAGGTGCGGCGGCGCTACGCGGAACGCAAACGCGGCGCCGGCGTGATGGACTTCGACGATCTGCTGGCGCTTTGGCTGAAATTGGTGAAGGACCACGCCGGAGTGCGCGAACAATACCAGGAACGCTTTCAGTTCATCCTGGTGGACGAGTATCAGGACACGAACAAACTGCAGAGCGACCTGATCGACCTGCTCGCCGCGCGGCACCGCAACGTGATGGCCGTGGGCGACGACTCGCAGAGCATCTATTCGTGGCGCGGCGCGAATTTCCAAAACATCCTGCAATTTCCAAAACGCTATCCTGAAGCCAGGATTTGCAAGATCGAAACGAACTACCGCAGCACACCCCAAATCCTGTCGCTGGCCAATGCCTCCATCGCCGCCAACGTGCATCAGTTTGCCAAAGTGCGGCGAAGCCGGCCAGCAGGCGGTCTTTGTTGCCCAGCGCGCCCTCGAACTCCGTGATGAAGGCGTCGCCCTGAACGACATGGCGGTGCTCTACCGTTCGCACTTTCATGCACTGGAATTGCAACTGGAACTGACGCGGCGCAACATCCCCTTCAGCATCACCAGCGGCATCCGCTTCTTCGAGCAGGCGCACATCAAGGACCTCACCGCTTATGTGAAACTGGTGTGCAACCCGCGGGACGAACTGGCCTTCAAACGGCTGACCCGGCTGCTGCCGGGCATCGGCGGCAAAAGCGCGGACAAACTGTGGGCGGCATTCAATGCGGAGCGCGCTGGACGGAGCGCGGCATCCGGCAGTAAAAGCCCGATTGCCGTCATGCTGCAATCCTGCGCGGCCGCTGTGCCGAAGAAGGCAGTCATGGCCTGGGCGCAGTTCACCGCCACGATTTCCCAACTCGAAGCCGAACCGGTGCGCGGCAGCCCGGCGAAGATGATTCGTTTGGCGCTGGAAGCGGT
>QHPW01000435.1 GCA_003219675.1 Verrucomicrobiota bacterium | reverse complement strand
AACCCGATGCGCAATCCAACGCCAGCGCGTCTCCGGGCCCGTCCGACCGGTCGTCGCCGCCGGAGGCCGCGCCCGATTCCAGTCAGGCCCCGCACCTCGCGCTGCTGCTGGCCAAAGGCCAGACATTGTTGAGTCTGGACAAGCCGGCGGAGGCGCTGGCCTGTTTCGATGAGATCATCTCGCTCGATCCGCGAAACGCCGAAGCGTTTGTTAAGAAGGGGACCGCGCTGGAAAGACTGCGGCGGACGGAAGAAGCGCTGGAGTGTTACGATCGCGCCATCGCCGTGGATCGCTCGCTGACGACGGCCTACCTCTACAAGGGCGGGGTGTTCAACCGCCTGCAACGTTTCGAGGAGGCATTGAAATGTTACGAGCAGGCACTTCAGACCGAGCAGAAAACGCTCGCTTCATGACTCCACCGACTCCCGCGATTTCGCGGCTTCCAGGGTCTGTTTGACCATCTGCACCCGCGCGGCAAGCAGTTCGCGGTTGGCCTGTTCCCTGGCCGAGACTTCCTGCTCGAGTTCGGCAATGCGTCGCTCGTAAGCGGTCAGACGGCTTTGCAGTTGCGACTGAATTCTCATCAGTCGCTGTTCCAACTCGGCCACCTGCGCGGCGCCGGCCTGCTGCATCTTGAGCAACTGCGCGCGCTGAGAGGCGACTCCGTAAAACAGCTTGTCTTTCATCAGCCGCGCGAAGTGCGGGATCAACCCTTTGCGCACGATCTCGGTCGCGTGCGCCGCCCGTTGTTCGGCGGCAAGGGCGCGCTTTTCCAAGGACTGAAATTGTCCCTGCGCGGGACCGTTCGCTGGAGCATGGACCGGAAGGGTGGGCGCATTCGTGCCGTTTTCCTCGGAAAACTCGCCGTCGGCGAGCAGGTCTTTTGCGTCGCCCGGAAATGACAGCAGTCCCTCGATGCCGAATTCGTTGGCCTGCGCCGGGGAAAAGAACTTCTTGCGGCTCGCGAACCACCACCCGATGGAGAGGAGCAGCAACGCGGCGAGCACCAGAGCGAACAACTGCCAGTGCACCGACTTGCCCGGCGGCGCGTCGGGAACGGGAACGGCAAATTTAACGACCAGGTCGCATGTCACGGGGAGATGGCCTGACAATTCGGACGCGAAGATTTTTGGATTGCCCAGAAAGTTCGCGCTCCTGGCAAAAACGTAATCAGACGTCGCGTCCGGGTACTTTCCGTTGCCGCGGCGAGTGATGCGGTTGTTCAACGGCACACCGACGAAGGCGTTTTTGAATCCGGATTCCTCAAGGAGGCGCAGGGTGTTTTCGCTGACAAACTGGGGTTGGTCCGGATTGGTATTGAGGCTGCCGGCGATGACGATGGCCGCCGCCTGGTTGGTCAGTTTCGCTTCGATCGCCAGGGCGTGTTGAACCAGGTGTGCCGCGCAGAGTTCACGCCTGAGGATGTTGAGTTGCGTGTCCCGTTCAAAATTTCCGCCGGTCACGTTGCTTTTCAACTGAACCGAGTAAATGACAATCAGGCCCGCACCGTGGCGAATCGCGGCGAAAGCCAGCCCGCCGGGCGAAGCAATCAGCCCCTCCGGCTTCCACGGTTCGGTCCAGGCCGCGGCCACCGGCTTTCTGGTGAGAATTGCGACTTGAGGAAGATTGTTCCCCGCACTGTCCGTGAAGACCGAACAGGTTGCAACCTGATAGCGGGAAGGCTTCAGCAGCGCGGCGAGCCTTTCACAGGTCTGGCGGTCGGGCACCTCCTGCAACAGGATCACGTCGGCGTTCAGCGATGCCACCACGGAGGCGATATTCGTCAGACGCCTGTCGTCCGCAGGCGACGTCGGCGCCACCGGGCTGAAGTTCAGGTTCCACGTGGTAACCCGAAGGGGTTCCGCGTGGAGTCGAGGAATGCCCAGGAGGAGCAGAAGCGCGATCAGCCGCCGCATAGTTTGCAGGCTTTGCCTTCTTCAGGACCGCAAAGCCGCCCTTCGGTGGTCTTGAAGTAGCGACAGCGGCTGTTGTGCCGTTTGCCGCTGGAAGTGGTAAACCAATGAGTCAATTGGATTTCCGTCTCTGCGCCCCCCTGATTGGTCTGGACCCCGCTGACCGAATTAGTCGTCGGCGTCAGGGTGACGTTTCCTTCGTCTTTCTCCGCCAGCAGCCGGCGCAGTTGCTGGTTTTCTTTTCTAAGTTGAGCGTTTTCCTCCTTAAGTTTCGCGTTTTCTTCGCGCAACTGGCTGATGCCGTCGCGAATCTTCTGCAGTTCGTCACGCGCCTCCTGGTTGTCGGCGGCGGGCCTGGCCGGTTCGGGAATGTCCGCCGCAAAGGCAGCGACGAGCAGTCCGCCGAGCAAAACAGTCAGTGCGCATTTGAGGGGTTGCAGAGACATTTTGGGGGTCTTGGAGTTCATAAGCCAGCTCAGGTTAGCAGGATAAGATTAGTTTTCTTCCCCTCCGAAGTAAAGCGCCAAAACGACACGTGTTTTCACCGTCAATGATTGGAGAGTGAGGCGTGCGACGGGAGGTTTCGGCGGACCCAAACTGCAAACGGTGAAAGAAAACCTCCACCCATTCAAGCCCAAAGCAGGCATCCCGTTCACCCACGGTGGACACTCGGCTGATAACTACCCAATTTAGAACGAGTTAAATACGATTGTGTTCGCATGATAGTCGAGTTGGCGGCAACCACCTCCTTTTCGACTTGCCCCCACGCCTACAAGTGCGGGCAGTTCGACAAGTTTCTCCACCTTCTCCCGCAAATGGGTTGGGTGAACTGTTTTTTTCCTATTCCTGAGATCTCACCGCGGCGACCGAGGCCGGAAGGGGCCAGACCAGATCGACCGCTTGCTGCATGCCGAAAGCGCCGGCGACTTCGCCGCGCGCCCCGGCCCGTCGAGGCCGCGACATTTCGCCCCCATTGTCAACACAATCCAACCCGACCGAATAAAGAACGAAGTGACCGTCGTCCGTCCGGTGATAGCGAAGCGGATTTCCGTCCATGAAATCAGAGGGCG
The DNA here is from genome assembly GCA_003219675.1 of Verrucomicrobiota bacterium. Classification (GTDB taxonomy): domain Bacteria; phylum Verrucomicrobiota; class Verrucomicrobiia; order Limisphaerales; family AV2; genus AV2. The sequence goes on along the minus strand of QHPW01000435.1, from coordinate 3,678 downwards.
GATTCTGGAGCCATTCGGGCGCGAGTTCCTGGAGCGTGTTTGGATATGAACCGTGCCGCAGGTGATACCGCTCCAGCGCGGTGACGGCGATGATGATCCGGCGGTGGGCTTCTGCGTCTGCCGCGCGGCCAAGGAACCCTTGTCCTTGCCCCTGCGCATAGAGTTGAGAGGCCAAAAGGATCTGCCTCATGTTCATCATCGTTTGCATTCGCGAAGGATACTTTGATTGGAAGGGAATCATGTTGGTAGTGCCGGGAAACTGGCGCATCTGCGACCAGGTTGGGCTTTGGATGGCGCGCCGAAGTTCGAGTTCACGGTCACGACAGTGGAGCAACAGAGCCTTTTCATCCTCGTAGGTTCCATGGTGGCGGTATCGGAGCTGGCGCCAATAATCCGTGAGTCGATCCCAGGCATATCGCGGAGCGCGAAGCGTCTGCTTCAACATCATGAAGAAAGTCAGGAGCTGCTGGCGCTCAAGCTGGCAGGTCGCCACCGCGCTGGCGCGAGTGAATGCCGCTGTTTCCGGCAGGCCCTTGAAGAAATCTACCGATTCCCACTCGCGCTGGAGACGTTCGAGTTGTTCATCGGTCCAACCTCCCGCCTGGAGCGCCTGCCAGGTGACATCATACGCGGTGGTAGCGCAGGCATACCGAACCAGGTGCGATACCTCGGCAGGTTCGGGATCCCAGGCTGTCGCCAGGCGCGTCGCTGCCAGCAGATTCGTCCAGGCGGCATCGTTGTTTCCGTCGTGCAACTCGACCACGGCGCGCGCGCCGAGTGTTTGAGCAAGTCTTTTCAGCGCCTCAAGGTGCGGAAGCAACATGTTGTGGCCCGCGCTCGTATTCACGTCGAAGCGGATGGGGCCGGACAGGGCCGCTTCGCAGGCGGCGTCCAGGTCCGGACGATTCTCATACAAGGCCCGGCTCTCGCGCAATGATTCGCGCAGTATCGGCCACATATCCTCGCCATCGCGACCCGCCAACTTGTCCTGCTTCCAAACCACGGCTGCCGCGTTCGACCCCACCGGCGTCAAGAGAATCAGGTCGTCCGGCGAGTGAGCCTGCACGGCATGGCCGATGATGGTCAGGGCGCCAGCGCGAGCGCGCAATTCGCGGGAAGTCGAACAACTGAATTCCGTGAGGTCGATCCTGAATCCCAGCCGGCGCAATTCACGCCGTGTTTCCTCAAGCGCCTCTTGCTCGCTGCGATCCGAGCGAAACAGGATTGCCGCGCCGACTATGGCCAGGGCGATGAGCCCTCCTGTGATTTTCCAGCGCGACTTCATAAGCGCCACATGCCAAGTCAATTCTACTCCTGGTCTCTCCTCGGATGTCTGCGTCGTTCACTTTGCGTCGGACGCCTCTTCGATGAATGGGATGCAAAGCGCGCTTCCCCGGGTCGACGATTCAGCCGGAGGACGATGGGTCATCTCCGAATCGCCACCGCAGCTGCCTATTTGTAATCCAGGCTGAGTTTGTAGCGCAGGATATTGTGACAATGGACGGTATCGATGGTGTCCTTGCTGAGCCAGCCCTGGCAGGACATTTCGCCGGCGGCCGTGGTGCGATGCGCGGCAACGGCGTTGGTGAGCTCCTCACTCAGATCAAAATCGCCACGGACGCATTCTTTGTTGAGGCAATCGAAACAGAACACAGATCTGGCGTTATTGAGGTTGACCGTGTATTTGAACTGGGTGCTCTTTGTGACGCGGTCGGAATTGTAGTACGCCAGATTCACTGTCAAAGCCTTCAGCTCCGGAAATTTTTGCGCCAGGCTGGCTGAATTCCTGATGCGCTCTCCTTCCTGTTGGCGGTGTACGGCGCGGGCGCCGACATTTTGTCGATGCATAAATATAGAGGTTCTTCCGGGTAGGCTAGCACTAAAGCGTTTGCCTGTCTGCAATAATCGTCGGCCAGCGCGCCTTGTCCGGTGCTTGACGCGGAAGAGGAGAGTCACGCGAAAGGCACCTGTGCCGATGCTGTCAGGAACTGGAGGACGGCCCGAAAACCGTTCTGCGAGTCACTCGACTTCCCACTGGTTGCCATCCGCGTCGCGATTATCCTCGTCGATGCCAAGAAACGATTTGGCTTCCCGGATTGCTTTTCCGTAGGTGAGCGCATCAAGACGCATGGTATTTTTCGCGCCCCGCGTGTCTTCGTATTCCAGGCCGAATGTATCATGATCCTGGTCCAGGATCCTGGCTATCTTCATAAATTTACCTGGTTCATGAATTCGCCGGCGCCGAGATACGACCTCCGGCCCGGGAGCAAGGAGACGCGGCAATGCGGGAGAGGATCATTGGGCCTCGGCGGCGACCGGTTTGCCGGCCACAAACGCGGCGGCACGTTGTCTGCCTTCTGCCACCTCTTCACGAGTCATGCCCAGGCTCACGCGTTCGCAAGCCTCGACCGAACCTTTGTAACCCTGTGCTCCCGCGAGCTGCAACCATTTGTAAGCCTCGATTTTGGGTTCCAGCGCATCCAATTGCAGACCCCAAACACTGGCACGATGATACCGCATCCCGAGATTGAATTGGGCTCCTGCATCTCCCTGCTGCGCCGCTTTCCGGATCCACCTTGCTGCTTCGGCATCGTCCTGGGGCAACCCTTCTCCGTTGGCATGCATCAGTCCAAGGTTGAATTGCGCCAAGGGATGATTCTGTTCGGCTGCTTTGCGGTACCAATAGGCTCCCTGTGCCATATCCTGCAACCGCCCTTTGGCAGTCACATATTCCAATCCAAGAGCGAATTGTGCCTCGGCGTCGCCCTGGTCCGCCCTGGTCCGGGTCGCCTTTAAGCGCGATTTCTCCGAGGATCGTGAAAAGAATCTCCAATGCCAGGGCGTATCCATGGTTGTCACCATGGCCCTATCTGCCGGCGAAAACAAGTTCTAAATTGTTTGATGAGCGACCTCGAACGCGCCGGCTTTGAACTGCTCATCGTGTCGAGCCTCCGTCTCTGCTGGAATTTCATGGCCCGAGCCACCCGGTGCTTCGAGACCTGTGACCGGAGTCGACGTTGCAACATCGCCGGGCATTGGGTCGGGGAAACGCCCCAGTTGACTTCGCCGCTCGCAGGCAGTAACGATTCGAGCAAGCTCATGATGGACGTGGAAGAGTCAAAGGCTGGCTTGTTGCGAGGCGTCCGAGAAACGCTTCGGGCCGGGTTCACCCTGATCGAATTGCTGGTGGTCATTGCGATCATTGCCATTCTGGCCGGGCTGCTCCTGCCGGCGCTGGCGCGAGCGAAGACCCAGACGCAGTCCACCCTATGCAAAAGCAACCTCAAACAAATGGGAGTGGCCACTCACCTGTACGCCGACGATAACACAGACAAATTGCCTTACGCCTGGGCGACGGGACATGACCCGAACCGGAACAACTTCGAAACGCTGCTGGTGAGATATATCAAGAGCAGCGCATTTAACGCCGGGAACGCCACCACGAACAGCGATTTTGCCGTCAGCGTGTTTCGCTGTCCTGTCCGCATGCTGGAGAACCATTGGCAGAACTACAAAACCTACGCGGGCATCGGGAACCCATGGAAAATCAGCTACGGGATGAACCAATACACGTCCGCGGATTTCCCGGCCAGCATCGCCACCGGCCAGCCGCCCAACGGCACGACTGCGAAAATGAGTTCCGTTCCGCGGTCCACCGACACACTATTGATTGCCGAT